>DATIDQ010000081.1:0-16800 GCA_035456205.1 Pseudomonadales bacterium | reverse complement strand
ACAGATTGATTGATAAAATTGACAGCGTTTTTCATTTTCTCGACGATAGGAAAATCCGTTTCCACACACCAGTTCAACAAAGTGGATACGCAGATACCCACAATCATTTCGCCCAGTGTCTCCAGATCAAAATCCTCTCTTACCATTTTTTTACTCTCTGCATCGCGCAAGATGCTGTGCACAAGCCCAGTGAAATTCTGCTTCTGCTCTTCACGAAACTCTTTGGTGCTGGCGCTGCTGACAATGTAGAAAGTCACCAGCTCGCTGTAGCGCTCTGGATTCAAGGGTTGCAGGGAATGTGCGATACCCATCAGGCAATATTCCATCTGTTTTTTGGGGTCTGTATGGCGTTTGAGAATTTCACGAAAAAAGACATAAGCGTGCCGGGTATGGCTGCTGACAACGTGTTGTAACAGATGGTCTTTAGTCGGGAAATGGTTAAAAAAAGTCTTGTGAGCAATATCAGCTTCTTTGATGATGGAAGCTACGCTGGTATCTGCCACACCATTCTCGGCAAACAGCTTGAGCGCCGCGTCCGTGATCTTGTCACGGAACTCGGTTTTACGGCGCTCTGTTCGGCTGGTTGGGGCGACGTCTGGCATGGCTTGCTCTCCTGACATAGGACATATGTATACTACAGTATACGAAACTATAGAAATATACCGGGATCAACCGAGAGGGGGAAACAAGTTTGATGGAACACACAGACTACATTGTGGTGGGAGCAGGCTCTGCGGGCTGCGCCCTCGCCTACCGTCTGGCAGCGAGCAGCAATGGTTCTGTGCTGTTACTGGAAGCAGGCAGCCCGGCACGCAATTTGATGTTACATATCCCTCTGGGTTTTGCTTTTCTGTTGAAACCACACAAGAACAACTGGAGCTATCGCACACAAGCAGAACCATATTTGAACCAACGCGAAATAGATTTGCCGCGCGGAAAAGTGCTCGGCGGTTGTAGCGCGATAAATGGCATGGTGTATGTGCGTGGTCAGGCAGAAGATTTCAATCGCTGGGCAGAACTTGGCAACGCCGGCTGGTCTTACAACGATGTACTGCCCTACTTCAAACGCTCGGAAGATTGCGAAAACGGCGCGAATACTTATCACGGCACTGGAGGCCCTTTGTGGGTGGGCAATGTAGAAAACGAATTCCCGATTTGCGATGAGTTTATTAAAGCAGCACAAGAAGCCGGGCACGCACTCAATCAGGATATCAATGCCGCGTCACAGGAAGGCGTGGGCTATTTTCCACACAACATCAAGAATGGGAAACGCCTGAGCAGCGCCTCGGCTTTTATTGATAAAAAAATAAAACCCGGAAATCTCACTGTGATAAGCGATACCCATGTCACACGCATTATCCTGGAAAATAAAAAAGCTGTCGGCGTGGAGTACCTTGTTAACGGCAAACGGCAAAAAATCACAGCCAAGCGGGAAGTGGTACTGTGCGGCGGCGCGATCAACTCACCGAAACTGCTGGAACTATCCGGCATTGGCCGCCGCGATGTACTGGAAAAAGCGGGCATCGCTGTTGTACACGAATTGCCCGGTGTGGGAGAAAACCTGCACGATCACTGGAATGCGTATATCAAACAAGGCGTGAGCAGCGGCGCTACGTATTTTACTGAATCCAAACCACTGAAAATGCTTGGCAATCTCTTTCGCTATATTTTCAAGAAACAGGGGTTTCTTACTAATCCAGCAGCGTTGATCACAGTTTTTTATAAAGCACTGGATAACGCCAAAACCCCTGACGCACAAATTCATTTCGCACCTGCAGCCAGCAACGTGGATACCAAAGGCAATATGCTGCCGATTGAAGGCATCACCGTGGCCAGTTGTGGCGTGCGCCCCACCAGCCGGGGTTATACACACATCACTTCCTCGCAAGCAGAAAAATCACCCGCTATTCAGGTGAATTATCTGCAAACAGAATATGATCAACAGGTCGCGATTGCTGCATTTAAAAAGGCACGCGCCATTCTCCAGCAAGATGCGATGCAACCCTACGGTGGCAACGAACTGGAACCGGGCAATGCCATACAAAGTGATGCGGAAATTCTCGACTATATTCGTAATACGGGCGACCCTGTGCATCATCTCGCCGGCAGTTGCAAAATGGGCAATGACAATATGGCTGTAGTGGATGAACAATTGCGTGTACATGGCATCCAGAATTTGCGCGTAGCCGATGCTTCTATCATGCCCGACATTATTTCCGGCAATACGCATGCAACTTGCGTGATGATCGGTGAGAAAGCGGCAGATCTATTATTACAATTCGCTGAAAGGAATTCATAATGCGTATCGGTATGAGCATCCCTTTTATGGAACCTGGCTGGAATCGCCAATCCATGCAGCAATGGGCAACAGACATTGATAACGGACCGTGGAGCAGTATCGCCCTGGGTGAACGCATCACTTTTATCAACCCTGAGTTTATGACTTCACTTGCCGCGTGTGCCGCGTGGACAAATCGCGTTGAACTCATCTCCACCGTCAGCGTACTCACCATGCACAATCCTGTATTGATGGCAAAACAGTTTGCCACTATTGATGTGATTGCTGACGGGCGATTGACTGTAGGTGTTGGCCTTGGTGGCCGCCGTGAAGATTACGAAGCGATAGGTGCAGACTGGAATCATCATCGCATCGCAAAGCTGGAAGAAAACGTGGGGATATTGCGCCATATCTGGAACGGTGAACAAGTCTTGCCACGCGCAAAACGTATCGTCGAACCACTACCTGTACAAACAGGTGGCCCAAAAATTCTTGCCGGTGTCATGGGCCCGAAATCCATTGCTGCTGCAGCCCGTTATGCCGATGGCTTGAGTGGATTTTCCTTCATGGCTTCACTATCGGATATCCAACAATCTTTCGATACTTTTCGTACTGCATGGCAAGCTGAAGGTCGCACTGGCAAACCGCGTTTGGTGACCAGTTTCTGGTACGGCATTGAAAAAACAGGGAAAGAACAGATGATGCGCCATCTCGACCGTTACCTGAATTTCATGCCCGAGGAAGTAGCAAAGCAACTGGCACCTGTTGCGGGGTTCAATGGCAGCATCAATGACTTGAAAGTATTTCTTGCTGAAATAAAAGCACTGGGCGCTGATGATGTGATTCTTGTGCCTACTTCCACCGATCTCAATGAGATACATTTGCTAGCGAAGGAGATTTTCTGAGCATGAACAATCCATTGAAATATAATGTGCATCCTGATTACGCAAAATTCCGCTCATTCCCGTTTCCATTCAACGGTATTGTCACAGCATTACTGAACAAAGTGATATATCTTGACGTATTGATTCGCCAGCGTCATGCAATGGCAAAAGCCACTAAGCACTGGGTGACATCAAAAGACCGCAGTTATTTTCCCGTATACGAATTTCGCCCTGACAACGCTGCGCCCGACCAACCATTACCTGCGATGGTGTATTACCACGGCGGCGCTTTTGTATTAGGTTATGCCGGCTCGCACGTAGCCAATGTCGTGCAATATGCCAACCGCGCACAGTGCGCTGTGTTTATGGTGGATTACCGCCTGGCACCGAAACATATTTTCCCGAAAGGTTTTGATGACTGTTATGCCGCACTGGAGTGGGTAGCAGAAAAAGCAGACTGGTTGCATATCGATAAAAACCGCATTGCCGTAATGGGTGACAGCGCTGGCGGTTGTTTTTCTGCAGGCGTTGCACAGAAAGCGTTTGATGAAAAACGCATTACTTTGCGCGGACAAGGCTTGATCTATCCGGCTGTCGATAACAGCTGCTCGACATTTTCTGCCACGCAATTTTTTGATGCCCCCATTTTCAACGGCGTAGCAAACAAGAAAATGTGGGATGTATATTTACCCGGCACCTCTGCCAGCGGCGTTATCAACAATGCACAACCTTATGCTACACCGGCGAACAGGCAAGACCTCACAGGTCTTCCACCTGCGTTTGTCGAAACTGCCGAGTGTGATCCGCTGCGTGATGAAGGTCTGGCCTATGCCAAACGTTTGCGGGAAGCCGGCGTATCCGTAACAGAGCACGCACCGAAAGGCACGATACACGGCTACGATATGCTGGCTAAAAATGCACTGACCGAAGAAGCGATACAGCGCCGCAGTGATTTTCTGAAAACCGTTTTTGTTTAGGCTTTATCAGCCAGAATAAAATCCACAGCGCGATAACCGATCATCATGGATGGCGCATTGAGTGCGGATACCGGAATCACCGGAATCACAGAAGCATCTGCAATACGCAAGCCCTGCAAACCTTTCAAGCGCAGTGAGGTATCCACCGGCTTGTCTGCTTCTTCACCCATCGTGCAACTGCCGCAAAAATGGAACGTGGTCATCACGTTATTGAGTATCCATTTTTGCCAGACTTCGCGTTTGCTGGAATTCAGTTGGCCAGCCAGCGGCTTGTTGCCCCACTCTTTCAGCCCTTGATGTGCCGCGATATCACGAGCACAAGCCACGGCATTCAGCATGGTTTCCATATCGGCTGGATCACGGAAATAGGCAATATCAATCAAGGCAGGATCTTTTACATTGGTGGATGCCAAACGCAGTGTTCCGCGTGACAGTGGCTTACCGAGTATCACCACAATGCCATAAAGCTTGTTGATCATCTTGTTCACTGGCGGCAGCGATGTAGCAATAATCACCGCTGTGCGCACCAGAAAACGTAAAACAGGATTGAAGAATTTTTTACCTTTCAACATGGTGGCTGGCCCCATGCGGCGCATGGATTGCTGCATGGTGACAGGTGCAGACATCCACGCCATGCAGGTATCTGCCTGCCCTTCCGGCAATGGCAAGGCAGGATTAAAACGCTGGAAGCCATACACTTGCGGATAACCAAAATCCACCGGCTTGCGACCCTGGTAAAACATCGCCACATTCGGATGGTCGTGCAGGTTGCTGCCAATGGATGGAATATCTTTCACCACCGGAATGCCCAGGGATTTGAGGTGATCCGCCGGACCAACACCGGAGAGCATTAACAACTTTGGCGTTTCCAGCGCACCCGCGCACAGAATCACTTCTTTGTTCGCTCTGATAATTTGCTTCTTGCCTTTGATTTCTACTTCCACACCTACAGCACGATCACCTTCAAACAGAATTTTATGCGCAAAACTTTTTGTGTGGATAGTGAGCGTGTCGCGACCGGCTACATCACGCAAAAATGCGGTGTAAGTATTGCGACGTTCCTGGTTTTCATAGTTCATATCGTTGTAGCCCATGAACCCGCACAGCACGCCATCATTCATACCGTGCTTGCGTTTGAACCCCACAGATTCTGCTGCTGCCAATGCTTTTTCTGTGAACGTGGTGCCTTCGCGATGGCGGATACGCAATCCCGCCTCCACTGCCTGGAATGCCGGCTCGATATCCTGCCATTTCCAGCCTGTGGGCCACTGCTCAAAATCCAGTTTATCGCCACGCGTGTACACCATGCCATTCACCGCGCCGCTGCCGCCGATCACGGAACCTGTGCCTGCATACAGGGTGCGATCCTTACACTCCGGTTGCGGCACCGTGAGGCGATCCAGCATCACTTTGTCATTGGCAAACGCATATTTGAAGCCGTCTGCACTCAGGGTTTCGGGGTTGGCTTCCGAGCGATCGCCGCGTTCAATCAGCGCCACTGTGCCAGCATTGGCAGCCGTCAGACGAGCCGCAATGATACAACCGGCAGAACCGCCGCCCACTACGATATAGTCCGCGTTATCTTTCATTGTTGCGTTGCTCATGTTGACTGTCCCGTATGGCTTTTTGCAGGTAGTCAAGTGTGCTTTACCAATATGATTTTGTCCAGATACGGGTATACCGCGTCCCTACATGACCCACGCTACCAGACGCATCTCGATGGATTTGCGTACCACACGGTCCATTGCCACCGTAGCGCGCAGCTGCCAATCGCCAGCTACGTGTTGTTTCACTTCTGTCAGCAATGCAGCCATCTCTTCAATTGCCTTGCGCATCGGCACAGTGCAATCAGCAGGCAATGTATCGAGATCAGGTACCGCTATCGATTGCAGCGCACTGTTATTACCTTGCCGGATAGCACTGCACGCTGTTTGCAATGCTATGTACAACTGCTCCACGACAGCTTCACCCGGCAAAATACACGCGCCATGCGGACAACCCAGCGTGTTAAAAACATAGGCCTTGCGACTGTCGAGTTCTGGCGTGAAATACCACTGCTGCCCGGGATCATGAAGATAAGTCCAGATATCGTTGAGACGACGGTCTTCTTTGCGATCCAGAAAACTGTCCGTCGGCAATGCATAACGCAACTGATGTTGTTTGCGATTCAGTGTGCAGCCATCCATCAACACCAAAGGCCGGGTAATTTGTTGCAAGGGAATCCACAGATTCAGCAAGTGCAGCGGTGAGCGCCGGTTTTTTCCTTCAGGCGAATCATGATTAAACAGGAATGGGGCGGCACCAAACAGCATTTGTCGTACGGGTGTGCCATGAACATCCTGATCACCATGCACAGCCTGCGCACCGTCATGACCATTGCTTTCCGTCGGCGGTTCATCCGGATTTATTTTTAATCCATTCGGGCCAGCCCGGCGCAAAATCGTGCCTTCACCCGCAATAAACAATATGCGCAACGTTTTACCATTGGATAAACGAAATACTTTGCCCAGCAACAAGCGCCGGATTTGCCGTATCTGTTCGTCCGTCATGAAATTTGCCGTGCGTATTTCTTGCAGCAGCGTTTGCAGTACAGTCAAACCGGAAAGATCAACCGTATCAAAACCCATTATATCCAGCGAAGGCGCAGGCACGTCTGAAGCAGCAAGATCATGCACGGCGCACTCGTGAATCGACAAGGCTTGATAAATATCTTCAGCCACGGTACGCGTCGGTGCACGCAACAGACCTCCCGGGCGCAGGGTGTCGACAGCAACGCCGTCCGGACTCATGTAACCAATGGAGGCATTGACGGTGGTCATGAATGTTTTGTCCCGTTTGTCTTGTATCCGATGATTCTACGAACTTGTGCGTATTCACGCATTGCGGCTTTAATCTAATATACTGCAGTATACGAATTCAAGGGTGAGCATATGCAGGATCTACCACTAAACACCCCCGTCATCATCGGCGTCGGCTTCTGCCAGGAGAAACTGGACGATGCGCTGGCCAGTTCAGAGCCCGTGCAACTGATGATCAATGCTATACGTGATGCCGCCCGTGACGCGGGCTCAGATGCCATCCTGCAGCAACTGGAATCCATCTCCGTTGAGCAAGGCATGTGGAATTATCGCAATCCGGGCAAACTGATTGCTGATGCTGTTGGCAGCCCCCACGCAAAAAGTATTCTGGCTGATCTCGGTGTGCTGCAGATGACACCGCTGTTCAATCTGTTCGATGCGATTGAATCCGGTGAACAACATATCGGCGTTGTGACCGGCGGCGAAGCGAAATACCGTGAGTTGCGCGCAAAAATTAACGGCCAGACTGTCGGTAACACGCAACAAGGTGAAGACACTCCGGCACCAGATGTTTATCACCCCACTCCCGACCCTTTTGCGACAGAAGTGGAAACCGCTGCCGGTATTTTTATGCCGGTGGAACTGTTTGCAGTGATCGAATCCGCGATTCGTCACTCACAAGGTCTGACTGTTGAACAACATCGTGACAATATTGCAGCGCTTTACAGCGGCTTTAGTGAAATTGCCTCACGTAATCCGCATGCATGGAGTCAGGATGTTATTCCAGCAGATGACATTCGCAATGCGGTTGGCAAAAATGCCATGCTCGCTTTTCCGTATACAAAAAAACATAACAGCCAGTGGAATGTGAATCAGGCTGTCGCCATTATTGTTTGCTCCTATGGCAAAGCGAAAGAACTGGGGCTTAATAAAAACGGTTGGATTTATCCTGTCTCCGCGGTGCAATCACGCCACGTTGTTTGCCTCGCGCAACAAAAGCAGTTGCACAGCCATCCCGGCACCGTCATGGCCGGTGAACGGGTTTATCAATTAGCTGGCATCAACAATAAAGATATTACAGCAGCAGATTTGTACAGCTGCTTCCCTTCTTCCGTGCAATCGTTTGCGCATGATTTGAAACTGGATGGCGTTTGCCCATGGTCTGTCACTGGATCAATGGCCTTTGCCGGAGGCCCCTACAACCACGGCGCGCTGGATGGTGTCGCGAGAATGGTGGAAGTGTTGCGCGAAAATAACAGAGAAACCCGTTACGGCCTCACATCCAATCTGAGCGGAATTTTTGGCAAACAGGCAGTCGCGCTATTTTCTAATCAACCCAATAAAAACGGTTACTGCTTTGAAGATATCACCGAAGCCGTGGCTGCCATCGACAAACCTTTGCCAGTAACAGGTGAATACACCGGCCCAGCATCTATTGTTGGCTATACCGTTGTGTTCAATAAAGACGAACCTTCACACTGTATTGCCTATTGCGATACACCCTCTGGTGCACGTACTGTAGTCAAATCTCTGGACAAGAATTTGCTGACACAAATGACACAGGAAGAATTTGTCGGGCATACAGTTATCATTCATGCTGACAGGTCTTTCTCTTACGATTCCTGATCACAACTCACGCTATTACATATAAGGATTGCTACAGATGAACGTACTGCCACTGGACAACACACGCGACCGCAATCTGGGCAGAATACTGTTCCTGCAAGCACAGCAGATTCCAGACGCGCCCTGTTATCTGGTGGACGATAAAACCTATTCTTTTGCTGAAGTAAACAGCCATGTAAACCGTTATGCCACCGGCCTTGCCAGTCTCGGCGTGACCAAGGGCGACCGCGTAGTGATTTACATGCGCAGTTGCGTGGAATTTATTTTCATGGCGTTTGCCGCCAACAAATTGGGCGCGATCTGGGTACCTATCAATGCCGATTACAAAGGCAGTTGGCTGGCTGAAGCCATCAAGGAAAGCAAAGGCAAAATTTTATTGACTGACACGGATAAATGGCCACGTATCAATGAAGTGTTAGCAGCAAACGATTATGGCAAGTTGATTGTAAAAGTGCTGGGCGATGCAGCACTACCTGCAGGCGCTGTTGCACTATCATCTTTTGATACTCTCCCTGATGCAGAGCCCGCGCACGTGGATATTGATTATGGCGACACATCAGCCATTCTGTGGACATCCGGCACCACCGGAAAATCCAAAGGCGTATTGCAACCGCATAACGTCTGGATCAACGCCGCTGAAAGCGCCAGGGAATATTTTGGCGCAGAAAAAGACGACGTGATTTATAACTGCATGCCGCTGTATAACACCGGCGCCTGGATCACTGCTATTTTCCGCGCACTGGTGGTCGGCATTCCCTGTGCCATAGATGAACATTTTTCTGCTTCCCAGTTCTGGAATCGTATTGCTCACTATAAAGCCACAGAAACCACCACCCTGGGCGCCATGCACATGTTCCTGTGGAATGCGGCGGAAACACCGGACGACGCCAACAATACGCTGCGCCATGCCAATGTCATTCCGCTGCCACCGCATCTGGCCAAACCGTTTATGAAACGCTTCGGCATCAAGAAAATCCAGAAAGGTTTTGGCCAGAGTGAAGCCGCGCTGATCATGCGCTGCCTGGAAGACGGTGTAAACGAATGGAAACCGAATTGTCTGGGTGATTTTGCGCCCGGTGTGGAAGTCAGCCTGCGTGATGATGAAGGCAACGAATGCCCTCCCGGCACACTGGGCGAATTCTGCCTGAAACCCCTGCGCCCTTACGCTATTTTTAACGGCTATTTTGAAAACCCTGAAGCCACGGCCAAAGCCTATCATGGAGAATGGTATCGCACCGGTGATCTGGGTGTGCGTGATGCAGACGGCGATTACTTTTTTGTCGATCGCAAAAGCGATTACATCCGCGACAAGGGCCGTAATATTTCATCACTGCAAGTAGAACATGCCGTGATGCAACATCCAGCGGTTCAGGCTGCGGCGTGCTTCGGTATTCCTTCCGAATTTATCGAGAGCGAAGCGGAGCTGAAAGTGGATGTCATCCTGAAACCGGGCATGACAGTCACGGCAGAAGAGCTGGCACGCTTCGTCAATGACAACGCCCCGTACTTCTTTGTGCCGCGCTATATCGAGTTCGTCACTGAATTGCCCTATACACCAACCAATAAAGTACAGAAATACAAGCTGCGCGAAAAAGGCCTCACAGGCAATGTGTGGGACAGGACAAAAACTGATTTCAAACTGAAAAAATGACAATGGACAAACCGGTTTCCCTCGATATGTTCGGCGAGGCTATCTGCAAGAACCCTGTGGCGTTTGCTACACCTTTGCGCAACCACGCACCACTGTTCTTTGACGAAGCGATGGGTTTGTGGGTCGCCACTGGCCATGAGGTGTGCAAATACCTGTTAGTGCACGAAGACTTGCATATGTCGCCAAAATTTTCCGGCACGTATTCTTCCGACACATTTGCTGAAAAATATCCGACCTGCCAAAAGTTTCGTGATGACAATCCATTCACCGACGATGTGCGCCACCCATTGATTCGTAAACTACTGGTGCGCGCATTTAGTCCATCCGCCCTGCGGCGCATCGAACAACAGATCCAGTCTGCAATCGATGCAATCGTCAAACCGCAACTGACAAAAGCCGGCATTGTTGATGTTGCACAAACTATTGCCGACCCGATTCCCTACGCCGTGATCTCCGCGATTTTTGGTGTCGACCGCTTGCTCGACAACAAAGCGGCATTTCTGCAACACGCCAAAATCATGGCGCGCATGATTGATCCAACCGTGACGGCAGAAGAACGTGCAGCAATGGAAACCAGCGCCATTTTCCTGCATACAGAACTGCTGGCCATGGTCGCCAACGCGCGTGCAAATCCCGGTGAAGACCTGATCAGTGATTTCCTTAAAGCCGCTGCAGACATTGGTGGCCTCAGTGATTACGACATCATGTTTACCTTGATGGCGCTGATCACCACCGGCTCCACTGCCACTACTTTTACATTGACACTGGTGGTGCATGCACTGCTGACGCAACACGAACAACGCGCCTGGTTACAGGAAAATCCTGACAAGATTGATGCTGCCGTGGAAGAACTAGTGCGTTTTGCGCATGGTGCAAAATTTGCCTACCGTTTTGCATTGCGCGACACCACGTACAAAGGCCACACCATCAAGAGAGGCCAAACCGTGCTGCTGTCCTTCGCCGGCATGAACAATGATCCTGCAATATTTGATCAACCCGAACAGTGCCAATTTACGCGCAACAACAAGGATGCATTGTCCTTTGGTCATGGCGCGCATTACTGTGTAGGCGCACATGTGACGCGCACCGAAGTACGTTTTCTGGTGAAAGCTTTTATGAACTATGCGCCGAATGCTTTCGTGCTGGAAGACAATGTCCAGTGGAATCTGTTCAATTTTCTCAACCGTGAAATCAGTAGCTTGCCAGTGAACACCGGCCATTCATGAGCGACCACTGGATAAAAGGTGGACGCACACTGCCACCCACACCTTTATCCGGTATAGACCTGAATTCGGGTTACATGCCTGTGCGGCGTGTGTTTTATTTTTCCGGCGTGCCAGATATCGCAAAATTACAAGCCAGCCTTGTAATCGCCCTGACACAGTGGCCGGATTTTTCAGCCACCATTGCGATGAGCAACGAAAAACTGTGCTTGCTTCGCAACGATACCGGCGTGCGTTTTACTGTCGAAAAACGTGATGAAGCCATACCTGCTTTTGGTATTCATGAACCGCTTGGGTTGCCCGATATTTTTTGTGATGCAGCCATTGGCCAGACCACAGGCGATTGCGGCCCTGTGTTCACAGTCAAAATTATTTGTTTCAGCGATAATCACTGGACACTGGGCACCTGCAATTCACATGCCCTGTGTGATGGCAGTGGCTACTGGCAATTCATGCAAAGCTGGCGCGATGCGTTTCACGATCAACCCTTCACTGCGATCGCGAGCCAGTTCATGCGCTATGGCGCTGGCAACAGTGACATAAGTCATTCGGCTGCAGCCGTGCCCGCACATTTGCATATTCCGGCTGTGCCACTGTTCAAACAACAAATGCTCAATGCACAAAGCTATCGCAGTGCACAGATGCTATTGCCGCAAGCGTCTCTCGAAAAAATCAAAACCTGTATTAACACTACGCTGGCACCTGATTGGGTCAGTACGCAGGATGTTGTTATGGCAATGAGCTGGCAATGTCTGGCACGTATTGCACTGGCACAAGGCGCTGCGGGCGATCAGGATTTTCCGTTGGCCAATGTCATCAATATCCGCTCGCAGCTGAAACTCGAGCACTACGTCGGCAACATGGTTTATAGCGTGAGTTCACATGCCACATTGGCTGATATTTGTGAATCACCCCTGGAAAAACTGGCACAAAAAATCCGCCGGGATGCACGGCATGCGAGTGCGCAAAATATGCGCGCCCATCTGGATTTCATGCAGAAAGAATTGCAACAAGGGCATTACAACGCTGGCGGCTATTTGACAGGATTTTCACTGCGTATTGCAGAAGCCTGTGTGTATGGACGAGGCGTGATGATCAATAACTGGTCCAGATTTCCCGCTTATGCCATGGATTTTTCCGGCACACCGCTGTGGTTTGATCTGGCCACCAGCATACCCATGCATTTTGTTATGGCGATGCCCTCACCCGATGGCATCGTGTTACGATTATTTTTGCCAGCAACCCAACTGATTGATGCCATGACACAACTGGATCATGTCTTGAAAAAATCCACTGAGGAGAACGCTACATGGGCGACAACCTGACTCATCTCGCTATTTATTCTGATCGCATGGCCAAAGGTGATTACGCTGCAGTGTATGAATATTTTGCTGATACCTTCATGAGCCATGTCACTGAACGTGTGAATCCTGCTGCTGTCGGCACCGACATCCGTTACAAGGAAGAAGAATTCTGGACCATGGCCAAAAATGCTTTTCCAGATATGAAATTTGATGTGAATCTGGTGCTGGAAAGTGGTGATCACATCGTATCCAACTGGACAGTCAGCGGCACCCACACTGGCGCGCCTTATTACGATGTTGCGCCATCCGGCAAAAAAACTGTCATCAATGGCACGGCTATATTGCGCATGGAAAATGGCAAAGTGGTGGAACACTGGGGCGGACCACATTGCATGAAAGGTGTGGGGCTGGTGAATCAGGGATGAAGCGCCGCGTAAATAATATCCGCTAAATCTGCGCTGATGCCCGGCACTTTTGCCAATTCATCTTTGCTGGCACGCACCACTTCCTGTAAACCACCAAAATGTCGCAGCAGTGCGCGGCGACGTGTTGGACCAACACCGGCAATCCCTTCCAGCGGCGATACACCGCGTTTTTTATCACGTCTTGCGGTGTGACCGGCCACTGCAAAACGGTGCGCCTCATCACGCACCTGTTGAATAAGATGCAAAGCACCGGAATCTGCCGGCGGAATACGTGGTTTGTTTTCTCCGTGCACAAACAACTGCTCAAAACCGGCTTTGCGCGTGCTGCCTTTTGCAACACCGACTAACAACATACCGGCGATCTGTAATTCTTCCAGCACTTCAACCGCTTGTGTGAGTTGGCCTTTACCACCGTCGATCAACAAAATATCCGGAAACAAACCTTCGCTATTTTTCAATCTGGAATAACGGCGCGTGAGCGCCTGCCGCATTGCCGCATAATCATCCCCACCGGTAATGCCTTCAATATTGAAACGCCGGTAATCACTTTTACGTGCACCCTGTCTGTCAAACACCACACAGGAAGCGACAGTCGCTTCGCCGGATGAATGGCTGATATCAAAACACTCAATACGCTCTGGCACAGCTTCCAGCCCCAGCACATCACGCAACGCCTCAAAACGCGCTTCAATATTCTGGCGACTCGCCAGACGCTGTAACAGGTTTTCCTGTGCGGCTTTACCGGCCATATTCAACCATTGCTGGCGATGCGTGCGCACTTTACTGCTGACAATGATCTTGCGCCCCGCCTTTTCGCTCAACACACCCTGTAATAATTCTTGCTCAACATCGGGGAGTTCGGTGGTGATAATTTCTGCTGGCAATTCCCGCTCACTGCCAAAATAAAACTGGGCAATAAAAGTCGCCAATAAATTCTCTGTATCATCCTCTATCGAGAGAGCCGGGAAATAACTGCGGCTACCCAGTATCCTGCCCTGTCGCACAAATAATACCTGTACGCATGCCGCACCGGCCTGTTGCGTGCAAGCAAACACATCGGCATTTACTGCCACGCCGTTATCCACCGTTTGCTGCTCCTGCACCGTGCGCAAACTGGCAATACGATCACGCAATTCTGCGGCACGCTCAAATTCCAGTTTTTCTGCCGCACTTTCCATATCCGTCGCCAACACTTCCAATGCCTGTTGTTCATGACCCAACAAAAACATGGCGGTGACATCCACATCACGCGCGTATTGTTCTGGCGTGATCATGGCCACACAGGGGCCAGAACAACGATGAATCTGGTATTGCAGACAGGGACGACTGCGATTACGGAAAAAAGAATCTTCGCACTGACGGATACGAGAAAATTTTTGCAGGAAGTTCAGACTTTCCCGCACTGCACCGCTGTTTGGAAATGGCCCGAAGTAACGACCCTTTTTCTGCTTGGCGCCACGATGAAACGCCAGCCGGGGGTATGGCTCACCCTCGCTGAGAAAAATATACGGGTAGGATTTATCGTCACGCAAGAGAATATTGTATGGCGGCTGGTGCGCCTTGATCAGACTTTGTTCCAGCAACAGCGCCTCGGTTTCACTCGCGGTAATAGTGAGCTCAATGCGCGCAATACGTGCAACCAATGCTTTGGTTTTTGGGCCGAGACCTGTTTTGCGAAAATAACTGGAGAGACGTTTTTTCAGATTATTGGCTTTGCCAACATACAGAAGATTATCTTCCGCACCATACATCTGATAGACACCGGGACTGCCAGTCGCTGCGGCAAGAAACGTCTGGCTATCAAACAACTGCTGTTTTTCAGCCATCGCCGTCTGGTACAAACAGTTTATGGCGCAAAGCCAGCAGCGTAAGACCGACGTCGCTGTCTACGCCAAGTTTTTCAAACATACGGTAACGATACGTGTTCACTGTTTTGGGACTGACATTGAGTTGATCCGCAATATCGATGGCACTCTGGCAGCCAACAATCATCAACGCGACCTGCATTTCACGCTCGGACAATTCATCAAAGGGCGAATGATGTAAGCCATTTCTTTTACGCAGCGGCTTCAGTGCCAATTCCTGTGCAATCTTGCGACAGACATAATGATTTCCTGCATGCACCTCACGAATAGCCAACACCAGTTCTTCCATACCGCTGTCTTTGGTAAGAAAACCACGCGCTCCAGCTTCCAGTAACAGATCGGGAAAAGGATCGTCGGCGCAAGCAGTTAATGCCACCACACGGCTATCCGGAGAACGGCGGTCCATGCGGGTTGTTGCTTCAATGCCGCCAATGCCCGGCATGCGCACATCCATCAGCACGACATCCGGCTTTAATTCTGCTGCTTTTTCCAGTGCTTCTTCGCCGCTACACGCCTCACCAACCACCAGAAAATTGTCAACGCCCGTCAACATATGGCGCAAACCAATACGAACCAGATCGTGATCATCCACAATCAAGATACTGATATTTTTGTTACTACTTGCTGCATTCATAATAAATATCCTTATTTATTTACAGATTTTCAAAACTTGCTTCAGCCCAAAAATCACTTCAACCACAACCGCGCATTGCGGAACAAACGCAGCCATGGACCTTCTTCCTGCCAGCCATCCGGGCGCCAGGAATGTTGCACGGAACGGAACACACGTTCAGGATGCGGCATCATGATGGTATGGCGACCATCAACATTCGTTACCGCAGTAATACCCGACGGTGAACCATTCGGGTTGGCCGGAAATGTTTCCGTGACATGACCGGCATTATCAATATAACGCAACGCTACCTGACCACTGGCATCAAGAAGCTGCAGCGCGTTTGTATCGGCAAATTCTGCGCGGCCTTCACCGTGTGCCGTGGTAATCGGCATACGTGAACCCGCCATACCTTGCAGCAGAATGGATGCAGATTTCTGCACTTCCACCATCACGTAACGTGCTTCAAATTGCTCACTGGCATTGCGCACAAATCGCGGCCAGTGTTCTGCACCCGGCATCAGGGTTTTCAGGTTCGACATCATCTGGCAACCATTGCATACACCGAGACTGAACGTGTCATCACGATGAAAAAACTGCTCGAACATATCGCGCGCTTTGCTATTGAACAGAATGGTTTTTGCCCAACCTTCACCGGCACCAAGTACATCACCGTAGGAAAATCCACCACACGCTGCCAGCCCTTTGAAACTGGCCAGATCAACACGGCCTGCAAGAATATCGCTCATATGCACATCAACCGCGGTAAAACCTGCACGATCAAACGCAGCAGCCATTTCCACCTGTCCATTGACACCTTGCTCACGCAAAATAGCAATGCGCGGACGCACGCCTGTTTTTGTAGAAGTGGAAATCATCGATGCAGCAATATTGCTGTTCTGGTCAAATGTTAATGACACCGACAAACCGGGATTTTTTTCATCCAGCACCGTCTGCTTTTCTTGCTCGGCACACACTGGATTATCACGCATAGCCTGAATGCGATAACTGGTTTCCCACCACAACGCTAACGCTTCTGTGCGTGACAAATGCAGCAACTTGTTTGGTCCTTCACTAAAATGCAGATGATCATCGGTTGCTATATGACCGATGCAATGCAACACATCAGTCAACTGATACTTTTTGGCCAGCGCAT
>DATIDQ010000080.1:0-3372 GCA_035456205.1 Pseudomonadales bacterium | reverse complement strand
ATTGTGGCGCACAGTTTTGGTGTGTTGGCGACGGTGCACGCGCTTCGACATATTGCTCATCAGGTGCAGGGTGTATTTCTGGTGGCGCCGGCTGATCCGGCAAAATTTGGTGTGCAGGATATTCTGACCAGACAAGTCTTGCCGGTGAGAGGAGCGGCGCTGGTGGCCAGTCATTCCGATCCGTGGTTGTCATGGTCGAAAGCACTACAGCTCGCAGATGACTGGTATTTACCGGTGCTGGATGCCGGTGATGCAGGGCATATCAATGTTGCATCGGGACACAGCGAGTGGAAACAGGGGTGGGACTGGTTTGAAGCTTTACGTCGCCGCACGCTGGATGTCAGGCATGAATTGTCTGTTGTGGGGGAACATTTTCTGCATGTTGATCAGGAAGCTATTGCGAAAGAACATTTTCGTGTCGCTATCTGATCTGTTGCTATCTTATCTGTTGTAGGGCCCAGCGCGCTATTTTGCGCACATCGGGATCTCTGTCGTCCAGTGCGTGTGTGATGTGAGGCAGTGCATCACGGTGCGCAATTTCACCCAATGCTGCAATAGACGTCTTGCGCAGATTGCTGATGTCACTCACTGCACAGGCGCCAATAGCAGGAATGGCTGCTATTGCATGAAGTTTCCCCAATGCTTCCACTGCTTTTTCGCGCACTTGCCAGCGTTCATCCCGCGTCGTTGTTATTAACGCCGGTATTGCATGCGCAATTTTGGATCGTCCGATCACAATGGCCGTTTCTGCGCGTACTTGCCAGTGCGGATCGTTCAGAGTCTGGATCAGTGTGTCGACAACACTGTCTGCACTAGCAAAGGCCAGCGCACTGATAGCAGCTTGTCGCACTTCAGCAGAGTCATCATGTAAAGCTCTTGTTTGCAAATCATTCAGTGCTGCCGGGTTGCGCAGATAACCGAGCACAGCAATGGCTTCTCTCCGCACAACTGCGTTGCTGTGTTGCAACAAACGCAGCGCGTGCGGTAGTGATTGCGACGACCGGAAATTTTTCAATGCAGAAAGCACGCTGGCGAGAACGAAGGTGTCGTCAGTATCCAGTGCAGCCAGTAATGCGGGAGCTGCAGCACTGTCTTTCAGATCTGCCAATGCGTGTGCTGCGGCGCTGCGTACATTTTCATCGGCACTGGTGAGAGATTCGAGTAGTACACTGGCTATATCAGCAGCATCGAATTCATTCATCAATAAAGCGGCTTCGCGGCGCACGCTGTTATCTTCGTCATGCAAAGCCTGTATCAGCAGTTCTACTGCTTCGGGTTCCTGGCTATCCACTAATTGCCGCACGGCAACGCGCCGCACAGCTGCATCCGGTGAATTAAAGCGTTCAGCAATGGCATTGAGTTCTGCATCAACATGGACAGACATAAAAAATCTCAACGCAATAGATAGGGAATGGTGACAGTCACGGCCTGGGTCGGACAATCGACTGCACACGGTGTGCAGTACCAGCATTCGTCATAACGCATTTCTGCCTTCTGCGTGATTTCATTGATGAGCAAAACATCCAGTGGGCAAACATCAACACAGGTGTAACAACCTTTATCGGCGATGCATTTGTCTGGATCGATAATCACTGGTGCCTGGCTGGGCTGTTCAATCAATGGCATGGGAAATTCCTGATTGTTGTGATTGTGGAATGCGTAAATGTTGATAAGCATCTTTTGCTCGTGCATCAAGTGATACGGAGTAAGGTTCGATTTCCTGTTTGAAGCACGCCATATTGCCGTTCTGGTCTTTCGTCAGGCGTACGTGGCAAAACCACTCGCTGTTATCGGTGTCAGGGTAATCCACTCGATAGTGGTACAGCCCCCAGCGACTCTCTTTGCGATACAGGGAAGAAAATGCCGCCATGTCGGCGCAATCAAGAATGTGCTGTACTTCAATGGCGCGTAACAATTCGTGTGCATCGCGTGCATACAGTTGTGAAAGATCGTTGCGGATTTCCTGCAAACGTTTCTGGCCAATTTCCATCTTGCGGGTAATTTTTGGTGGTTGCAGGTAATCGTTTACGGTGCGGCGAATCTTGTATTCCATCTGGTTGGGCGGAATCCCATCGGTGCGCTCCAGTGGCGCCAGTAAACGTTTTTTTTCTGCTTCGATAAATGCCCAATCCAGTTCTGGCACATCGCGTGTTGCTACAAACGCCGCAGCATTTTCACCGCAGATCTTGCCATACACGAAAGCGCCGAGCATGTAGTTGTGTGGCACAGACGCCATATCGCCTGCGCCGTACAATCCCGGCACCGTGGTTTCGCCACGCTCGTTCACATAGACACCGGATGCGCTGTGACCACTGCAAAAACCGATTTCGGAAATATGCATTTCTATGGGTTGGTTGCGGTAGTCATTGCCGCGGCCGGCGTGGAACTCTCCGCGGCTGGGACGTTCATTACTGTGCAGTATGGTTTCAATTTCGCTGATGGTTTCTTCAGCAAGGTGATCGAGTTTCAAGAACACCGGTCCGTTGCCGCCTTCCAGTTCCTTGAAAAACTCGAGCATCATTTGCCCGCTCCAGTAATCGCATTCGATAAAGCGTTCATTCTTGGCGTTGGCAGTGAATCCACCCAGGGGGCCGGTGACATAGGCGCAAGCCGGGCCGTTGTAATCTTTCAATAATGGATTGACCTGAAAACATTCCAGATTGTTGAGTTGTGCACCGGCGTGATATGCCATCGCGTGACCGTCACCGCAATTGGTGGGATTTTCGTAGGTGCCGAACAGATAACCGGAAGCGGGCAAGCCCAAGCGTCCTGCTGCGCCCGTGCTGAGAATCACGGCTTTAGCGCGTATCACAATGATTTCTGCGGTTCGGGTATTTACTGCGATACAACCGCTGGCACGGCCTTCTGCGTCTTTCAGGATGCGCGTAGCGATGTAACGGTTTTCAATGGTGACGCGTAAACGCCGCAAGCGTCGGTAAAGAATTTTTTTGACATTATGGCCTTCCGGCATTGGCAGCACATAGGTGCCGAGGTGATGCACTTTTTTGACATCGTAATCACCCGTGCCGGTTTTCTGGAAATGCACGCCCCAGTCATCCAGTTGCGAAATCAGTTCGTAGCTGCGTCTGGCGTAAGCGAGCACACCACTCTGGTCCACAATACCGTCATTGGCGACGGTAATTTCACGCACATAATCTTCCGGCGTGGCATGACCGGGAATCACAGCATTGTTGAGGCCATCCATGCCCATGCTGATGGCGCCGCTGCGTTTGACGTTGGCTTTTTCCAACAGCAATACATTGAGTGCAGGATTCTGTTCCTTCGCGGTAATAGCTGCCAATGGGCCTGCTGTGCCGCCGCCGATGACCAGCACATCAACATCGATTACCGCAATATTTTTTTTATGATCCA
>DATIDQ010000079.1:0-13190 GCA_035456205.1 Pseudomonadales bacterium | reverse complement strand
AACATGAAGAACAAGCTGATTGCTACTATCGCTGTATCTGCTCTGGCCATGGGCGTAAGTGCAGCGGTTAACGCTGATTCGCATCCATACGCCGGTTTTAACACTGGTTATTTTCAAGGTAACGATGACCTGAGTGAGAGTTACGAGTCCTCACCTACAGCAGGTCTGGATGTGGGCTGGCATTTTGACAAGGATTGGTCTGTTGAAGCCAGCCAGTCTGAAGGCATTGCTACACACAATCATCCAATGATTCGCAATTACTCGCTGACTACTGCCTATCGCTTGTGGGGTGAAGAAACCCAATTGTTGGCTATCGGTGGCCTCCAGAACAATAACTGGGACAAAACTGATGTAGTTCCAGTTCTGGGTCTGGGCGTTTCTCACTACTTCACTGATAACGTCGAATTGCGTGGAACAGTTGTTGGCGCAGCCAATGGCGCTGAGTACGCAGCTAGCATGTTGGCCCTGAACTACCACTTTGGTACTCACGCTGAGAAAGACGTAGCTGAGTCAGAGCCAGAAAAAGTGGCTCCAGCGGTTGTGATGACCAAAACTCTGCACGCACATTTCAGCACTGATAAGAGCATTGTCCGCGCAGACGACAAAGTTGAAATCCAGTCCGTTGCTGATTCTATGAAGAACAACCCGGGCAGTACAGCCACTATCGTTGGCCACACTGACAGCACTGCTTCTGACGAGTACAACCAGGGCTTGTCCGAGCGTCGTGCTGAAGCTGTTAAAGCCGTTATGGTTGACCAAGGTGTAAACCCTGATGCAATCGAAACTTCTGGTCGTGGCGAAAGCGAGCCAGTAGGCGATAACTCTACTGCTGAAGGCCGTCAGGAAAACCGCCGTATTGAAGCGGTTGTTACTGGTCTGCCAGAGTAAGTTTGTAGTCTGTTCTGAAAAAGCCCGGTTCGCCGGGCTTTTTTATGCCTGATATTTGAGTCGTATTGTAGACTGCACACAATTTCAATGGAGACGGGTAAATGAGCACGATGCTCTATTGGCATGATTATGAAACCTTCGGACAAAACCCGCGCTGGACAGGAATTGCCCAATTTGCAGGTGTTCGTACTGATGAGGATCTGAACGAAATCGGCGAGCCACTGATGGTGTATGCGCAGCCGCCGCAAGACAGTTGGCCTGATCCTGTAGCTTGTTTGATCACCGGCATCACGCCGCAACATTGTCGTCAGCATGGACACCCGGATTATCAATTTGCCAGGATTGTATTGCGCGAATTGGCCAGGCCGGGTACCTGCGGTGTCGGATTTAATAACATTCGTTTTGACGACGAGTTCACTCGCCAGTTGTTGTATCGCAATTTTTACGATCCGTATGAACGAGAGTGGAAGAATGGCAATTCACGCTGGGATTTGCTGGATGTCTTGCGTATGGCTCGTGCTTTACGCCCAGAAGGTATTGAATGGCCTTTCGACGAAGAAGGTAATCCGACAATGAAGCTGGAGCGGCTGACGGCTGCAAATAGTATCGACCACGCTGGTGCGCACGATGCCTTGGTGGATGTGCGGGCTACGATTGCTATGGCGCGTTTGCTGAAAAAGGCCCAGCCGCGTTTTTATGATTTTGCATTTAAGTTGCGGGATAAAAAATTTGCAGCTACCCAGCTGGATTTAAAAACCCATCAGCCACTTTTACACACATCGGGCAAGCTGGGTGGAAATCGTCTGTTCACCTCATTGGTGATGCCCTTGTTGCCACAACCAGGCAACAACAATGGTATTGTGGTGTTCGATCTTATGCAGGATCCATCAGCGTTGATTGACCTTCCTGCCGACGAAATCCGCAAACGTATGTTTACCGCGACGAAAGATATGGCAGATGGTATTGAGCGGGTTGCATTGAAAACAGTGCATCTGAATAAATCGCCCATGCTGGCGCCGATAAGCTTGCTGAATGCACAAGTAGAGGAAAGGATTGGGTTAGACCGCGCGCGCTGTGAGCGGCATTGGCAGATATTGTTGCCACAGCTGTCTGTCGTCTGCTTGAAGCTGGTAGAGGTTTTTACCCAGTCGTATGAAGCGCCGGTGCGTGATGCCGAATTTCTGATTTATGATGGATTCTTCAGTGCACAAGACAAACGCGCACAGGAGTCCGTGCGGCGAGCCACAGAGCAGGAATTGGCTGCGAATAATTTTGTCTTTGCTGATCAACGCCTGAATGAGTTGCTGTTTCGATACCGTGCACGCAATTTTCCGGATTCCCTGTCGGCAGAAGAGCAGGCACAGTGGCAGGAGTTCCGTCATACACGTTTGCACAATAAGATCAGTGAAGATTGGCTGACCTGCGAAACCTATCTCGCCAGAATTTCTGAACTGGAGCATACATATACAGATGCGCCTGAGAAGCTGGCGATACTATCTGCCTTGAAAGCATGGGAACTGGAGGTTAACTGATGCACTTTCCCGGATCACACATTATTTCTATCGCGCAGTTTGAACGTGCGGATATTGAACACGTTTTTGCGGTGGCGGATCGTATGGAGCCATACGCCCAGCGCAAACGTGTTACACGTGTATTGGAAGGCGCCATTCTTGGCAATATGTTTTTTGAAGCAAGCACGCGCACGAGAGTAAGTTTTGGCTGCGCATTCAATTTACTCGGTGGTGATGTGCGCGAGACGACGGGTTTTGAATCGTCAGCCTTGGCCAAGGGTGAATCCTTGCATGATACGGCGCGGGTGTTGTCAGGTTACAGCGATGTGATTTGTATGCGCCATCCGCAAGCCGGATCGGTGGCGGAATTTGCTGCAGCCAGTCGCGTGCCGGTGATCAATGGCGGTGATGGTGCGAATGAGCATCCGAGTCAGGCATTGCTTGATTTGTATACAATTCGTAAAGAAATTGCGTCGCGCGGACGCACATTGCCACAGCTGCGTATTGCGATGATTGGTGATCTGAAATACGGCCGTACAGTGCATTCCCTGTGTAAATTATTTTGTCTTTACCCCACGATTCAGGTTACGTTGGTGTCGCCGCCTGAACTGGCTATGCCTGCAGAGTTGGTAGATATGATGCGCGTTGCGGGCATTAGTGTGGTGGAGACGGATCAGCTGGAAGCCAGTATCGGCAAAGTGGATATCGCGTATTCAACACGTATCCAGGAAGAGCGCTTTACCAGTAAAGCAGAAGCGGATTTATATCGCGGAAAATTTCGCCTGAATCAACAGGTTTATACACAGTATTGTGAGCCGAATACTGTGATCATGCATCCACTGCCACGCGATTCACGCGCCGAGGCGAATGAACTGGATAATGATCTCAACGAAAATCCCAATCTTGCGATTTTTCGACAAGCGGATAACGGTGTCGTTATTCGCATGGCTTTATTTGCATTGATTCTGGATGTAGTAGAGCAAGTTGATAAGCATGCACTCGATGTGCGCTGGCATCGAGGAAGATAAAAAATTCCAGCACGCCCTGCTACGGCGTGCTGGTTATGTTTTTCCTAGTGTACTGATTGGGCAAAGCGTTTATCCAGTGTCAGTACATTGCCCGGTACTTTCATGGTATCGAGTGAAGCACCCATAGCTTCCAGACGATCTGTCGGGCTAGGATGTGTTTGTAGCAACAATGCCATCGCACTGTCTTTGGTGGCACGTGCTTCCAGCTTTTGCATAACGACGACATATGCATACGGGTCATAACCCGCCTTGGTCATCGTCTCTAACGCAGCTTTGTCCGCCGCGTATTCATCGCTCTTGTCCAGACCGCGCGCATACACTTCTTTCGACGCGTTGACGACACTTTGTGCAAATTCGCGTTCCTGCTGTGAGGTTTGTCCATTGGTAGCCGCGCTGCCCACAAAAGCACCGACATCCAGCGCCGCACCCAACAGATTGTTGTTGCGCACAGCTTTCAGATAATCCTTATGAGTGACGTGTGCAATTTCGTGTGAGAGAACACCAGCGAGTTGTGCTTCATTATCCAGCATATTGAGCAGGCCACTGGTAACGAAAACATAACCACCAGGTGCGGCAAATGCATTCACATCGTTGTCTTGTAAAACGCCAAAATGCCAGTTCAGTTGCGGACGCGAACTGCTAAGCGTCAGTAAACGTCCCACACGATTCACATAGCGTTGCTGCTGTTGTGCGTTGCTTAACCTGGATGCGCCGAGCAAAGTGCCAGCCATATGGCGACCAATCACTTCTTCTTCCTGCACAGGCGTTTCTGCTGTGCCTTTGGCGAGTTTGTCACCGGCATCTGCTAATGGCGTCAAATCATAACCACCTACGTTCATACCGCGCATTTCAGCGCAGCTCAATAAACAAACAGATGAAAGAATGGCGGCGATTTTGATGGTGGAATGTAGTTTTTTCATCGCTCAATTCCTCGGTGCTGGCAGGCCGCCGGCCTGACCGAATTTGCGTGCTTCATCCGCGCTGACTTGATACTGGTTCAGCTTTGCCACTTCAGCGGGGTCTTCCTGTGCCTGTTGCAGATTTTTACGTGACAGGCCGCGTACACCGGTAGCCACTGTTGTATTGCTGCGGGTGGCTTGCCCCAGTGCAGCCAAACCACTCATGGTGGAGTCGCCGCTGCGTGCCGCACCGCTTTGCAGACGTACATTCAACATACGCACCCAGCCTTCACCCTGTGAGGTTTTCACCTGATACCACGCCCCCTTGCGCTCTCCGATCTGTACAGCCTGACCAGCAGGCAATTGGCTCACCGTACTGCCACTGGCATCTGGTGTACTTTTCAATTCGGTGGCAACAGTGGTCTGGCCTGGATCCGCCATGACAAGTAGCGCCGAGGACAGTAACAAGCTGCCGAGTAGCAGTCGCCCTGAATTTTTATGCATCATGATGATTTCCTCCTTGGTTCATTTTTTTCTGAATGGCTCGTAGATATTCACGGGTTCTTCGCGGCCTTTTACCTTGCAGGAACCGTGTGCCGTAAATTCAAACTGGTCGCCGCATAAATCCCGTGTGTTCTGCGATACCAGAATCCTGGCAATGCCCTTGGTCATGCCTTCCAGCCTACTGCCAAGATTGACTGTATCGCCAATGGCTGTGTACTCAAGGCGCTGCTCGCAGCCGAGCATACCTACCACCGCAGGACCAGAGTGTATGCCAATGCCCACATCAAAGTCTGCAAGGCCGTGCTTGATCCGGAAGCGTTCCAGTTCGTCCACCATATCCAGCGCGGCATTCACAGCATTGATGGCGTGGTTGGTATCGGGTAGTGGCGCGCCCCAGAACGCCATAATCGCATCGCCGATAAACTTGTCCAGCGTGCCACGGTTTTTAAAAATCACACCCACTTGCTGCGTAAAATAAGCATTCAGCAGTGTCATGATTTCTGCAGCCGTCGCTTTTTCCGACATGGAAGTGAAACCGCGAATATCGGAAAACAGTACGCTGATTTCGCATTGCTGTCCGGCCAATGTTTGTTCATTCAATCCCTGTTCCGCTAATTGGCTAACAACTACAGGATCAAGAAAACGACCAAACATTTCGATGGCTGCCTGTCGTGCGGCGCGCTCCTGCCAATAGCGTAGCGCCGTACCAATGCCGAGTAGTAGCAATCCAGAAATAACGGGCGTGAGTAATGGTAACAAAAGGTGTTGGCGACTCGCCGCCGTGCTGATCGCAAGCAGCAAGACACTCAAGGCGCCAAACTGCACGGCAGTGGCCATTAACAGTTTTTGCCGTTGTAAACGCCAGAATAGCCAGGCCAACAAGGGCAGCCCCGGTATCAATCCGTACCACGCCTGATGCTGGAGCAATTGGTGGTTTTTCAGGTTATCGAAGGTGTTAGCCAGCAGATAAAGACCCGGGTATTGTGCGTTGAGTGGCGTCGGACGCAAATCATGCAGACCTGCTGCTGTCGCGCCAACAAACACAATTTTGCCTTTCAAATCCTGTTGCTGATTGTTTTGTACTGCTTGCCAGATGTCGGCATAACTGTGCTTCACATAGGGCGAATCCACGCCGTTGCCGTACCAGGCAATGCGTAACGGCGAGGGCATGGTTTTCGTATCAAGATCGAGATGGTCTGCCACTACTTGCGGCAATGACAATAACATCCAGCCTTGTTGCGATTGGTGGATCGGGTAATGGCGTGCAATGCCGTCGGCGTCTGCGAGATAGTTGATCAGTCCCAGTTGCCAGTGATCGGGTGAGCCCATGGATGGCAATAGCAAATCACCTCGCGCATCCGCTGCTGCTGTTTCTGTACGTTGCAGTGGCAGATTGGCAGGATAACTGTCGAAGCGACGCGTACGCTCCGGTTCTGCGCTATTCATCAACAAGCTGGGCAGAAAAACATTGCTGTGTTTGTCCAGTACTTCGCCGAAATACTGGTCAAACTCCGGCCGCTGGATATCCGGTTCGCTGAACCAGATATCAAACACCACGGCACGTGCCCCCTGTGCCAGCAACCATTCCACCAGCTCAGCATGGGTGGCACGTGGCCAGGGCCAACGACCAACGGTATCGGACATCGCGCGTAAGCTGTAATCGTCGATATCTACCAGCACGATATCCGTATCGGCAGTATCGCGTTGCGCTTGTTGTGCTGTCAGGTGATCCAGCCAGAGAAAATCCAGTCGGGCGCTAGCGGGCCACAATACTGGCAGGCAAAGCACCAACAGTGCCAGCAACAGGGCGAGTACCAGTATGTGGTGTAACAGATGATGGGTGAGCTTTGCACGCATGCGTCAATCCTTGTAATAGCAGCGTGATTGTAGCAGTCTGGCCGTCGTTGCCGGCCCACTATTGTTATTGATGTCACTCATGAAAATTGTATTTACTGTACTCATTTATTGCGTTTTGTTGTGCTCTTCTGCGGCACGCGCCGCACGCCTGGAAGATCCTTATACCATTGAAGTACCAGTGGCGAGCCAGAGTGCTACAGATCGTCCGGCGGCTGAGCGTGCCGGGTTGCTGCTAGTGTTGGAGAGACTCAGTGGCCAGCCTTTGGATGGCGACCCTCGCATCAAATCCGCCCTTACAAAATCTGAAAACTATCTACTGCAGTTTACTTACGTACAGGATAAGCCAGCGGCATCAGGTTGGAGAATTAAACTGGGTTTTTCTCCCGCGCCGGTGAATCAATTGCTGAATGAAGCCGGTGTGGCGTTGTGGCCGCTGGATCGACCACTGGTGATGCTATTGATGGTGAATGAGCAGGCCGCATTGCTACCCTTGCCTGCATCAGGTGATACAGGCGTTGCTTCGTCATTGATGAGCATTGGACAAGCTCGCGGTGTGCCATTATTGATACCAGATCCTGCTGAACAAGATATTACGGTAGCAGCTAATGTGCAGGCGCTGGATGCGATTGCTTTATTGCCACTGGCAACACAGAAAAAAGCCGATGCATTGCTGTTAGGAAATGTTCGCGGTAATGATACAAGCGGCTGGAGCGGGCAATGGTCGTTGCATTTCAAGGATCAAGACCTGCCATTCCAGCAAAAAGCAGCTACATTTCCAGTATTGGTTGATGCGGCATTGCGCCAGACAGCCGCGTATTTATCCGGCAGTTATCTCAATAGCACAACAGCTGATACTGGCCCGGCACAATTGCGGTTGCAGGTTGATGGTGTGAAGACGTATGCGGCATACATGCAATTGCGTCAGTATCTGGAAAAACTGGAAGCGGTACAGCGTATAGCCAGCACGCAAATTAGTGGCACAACAGTGATGGTGGATGTGGATGTGAAGGGCCGTGAAAGTTTTCGCAATCTCACGGCGTTATTCAAATCATTGCAATGGAAAGAAGAATTATTGCCAACAGGTGGAGACCCGTCATCACGTCCTGTATGGCATTATGATTGGATTGAATAAATAGTGATTGGTTTTAATGAATTTCAAGGAGAAAGTCATGACATTTTTTGCAGATAACAGCCAGAGTATTGGCGATACACCGCTGATTAAACTGAATCGCATTACATCGCACAATATTTTCGCAAAACTGGAAAGCCGTAATCCGGCAGGTTCAGTGAAATGCCGCATTGGTGCCAATATGATTGCGGATGCAGAACAGCGTGGTGTATTGAAGCCAGGTATGGAGCTGGTAGAGCCAACTAGCGGTAATACCGGTATTGCCCTGGCGTTTGTTGCGGCAGCAAAAGGTTACAGTATTACCTTGACCATGCCTGCGAGCATGAGTCTGGAACGCAGACAAATTCTGAAAGCACTCGGCGCAAAGCTGGTGTTGACGGAGGCACCTAAAGGCATGAATGGAGCAATTGCCAAAGCGCAGGAAATTGTCGCCAGCGATCCGTCGCATTATTTGTTACTGCAGCAATTTGAAAATC
Source organism: Pseudomonadales bacterium (assembly GCA_035456205.1). Taxonomy (GTDB): domain Bacteria; phylum Pseudomonadota; class Gammaproteobacteria; order Pseudomonadales; family UBA7239; genus UBA7239. The sequence continues at coordinate 4,898 of DATIDQ010000079.1, read as the reverse complement.
CGGCCAATCCAGAGATACATGAAAAAACGACTGGGCCGGAAATCTGGCGAGATACTCATGGCAAGATCGATATTCTGATTAGCGGTGTGGGAACTGGTGGCACCATTACAGGCGTGTCGCGCTACATCAAGAAAACCATGGGTAAGGCAATGACATCGGTAGCTGTAGAGCCAGAATCGTCGTATATGATTCGCGCAGCAAGAGACGGCAAGGAACCGCAACACACGCCGCATAAAATTCAGGGTATCGGTGCGGGTTTTATCCCAAAGACGCTGGATCTGGCAATGGTGGATCAAGTAGAAGCAGTGAGTAATGAAGATGCAATATTGTGGGCGCATCGTCTGATGAAAGAAGAGGGGATACTGGCTGGAATTTCGAGTGGTGCGGCGATGGCCGTGGCTGAGCGTGTGGCCTCACAGCCGGAAAATGCAGGCAAGCTGATTGTGGTGGTGTTGCCGGATTCTTCGGAGCGCTATCTCACGTCGCCGTTATTTGAAGGGATTTTTAGCGAACAGGAAAAAGTGCAGTAATGCCTGTGTCCTTTTGAGGCAAGCAAGGGAAAGGTATAAAAAAAGCGAGGTGTGTAGCCTCGCTTTTTTATTGCGCTTAAAACTTGTGGTAAGGCCTATTTTTTAACATCAGCAGCTTTTTTAGGAGCCTCTTTTTTGTCAAACAGTTTTTCGTTTTTGTGTTTGTTATGTTGTTGCTGCTTAGGTTGTTGCAGAAGATAAGGAGATTTTTGTGCTTCTTTCTTCTTGTCGCTCTCTGATGTTGGAGCTGCTGCGCCCGCTGCTGGCTTGCCAGCAACTGCAGTGCTGGTGGCTGGCGCTTTTGCCGGGTCTTCAGCGGCGATGGCAGATACAGCCACCAAGCTACTAGCCAGAATCAGGTAACGGACTGCGCAGGAAATACTCTTCATAGTGGACTCCTTTGAATGACAGGCTTAAGCATACCAGTTTTTGTATAAGTCGCACTCAATCCCTGTCTTTGCCTTTGCCCTTGTTTTTGTGTTTTTTCTCGCCCAGATGTTTTCCATTATCGTGCCTGTCATCGTAGTGCCTGTCGCCTTGATGATCATCGTCGCGGTATTTGTCGTATCTCTTTTGAATGCTCTGGTTTGAGTGTTTGTTCTTATTCTGTTGTTGCTGGTAGTAGAGGGCTTTCTGGTAGTCCTCATCCTTATTGTGCTTGTCATCAGCATCGCCCATGTTGGCACCTATAGCTCCACCGAGTGCCGCACCAACGCCTGCACCTACCAGCTGACCTGTTTCGCCGCCCAGCGCTTTTCCAGCTACTGCACCGCCAGCGCCACCCAGTCCGCCACCTATAGCGGCCTCTGTTTTATTGCCATCATCAGCGCCCAGAGCACCACCAGCAGCACCTGCCACACCGGCGCCAATCGCTGCACCCGTGTCGCCGCCCACTTTTTCGCCTACATAGGCACCGCCAGCGCCACCAACAGCGCTGCCAACGGCTGCTTTTGCTGTGTCCTCAGCCAGTGAGGGCATAGCAATGAGTGCGCTTATCAGAAAGAGGGAGCGGGGGATTCTGGCGATGCTTTTCATGGTGGACTCCTGAAGAATAGGGGTTGTTTTTTAATTGACGTCGGTGAGCTTAGCAGATTCTGTATTATTTGTTTATGCGGCCTGTGCATGGATGAAGGGAAAGGATGTTGAAACCAAAATTCCTTACACATTAAGTATTTGCAGAGGTTTTGTAATTTATTATTCACGTCTCGGGTGGTAACATAGCCGGCTATTCTTCCCTGCCGACCGGACTGCCAGCATGTCGCAAATGCTCGACAAACAGCAGACCCTACTGAAACTGGATCAGCTCAATGAAGCGTTATCCGGCGGTACGTTTGTGCAAGTCCGGCGCATGCTCAACAGCCTATCCGTACCCAACGTGGCGGCTTTGCTGGAATCCAGTCCGCCTAAAAACCGCAGAGTGCTCTGGCAGTTAGTCGACAAGGAGCAGCAGGGCGAAGTACTGACGTGGCTCAATGAAGAAATCCAGAGCCAGTTGCTCAGGACGATGGGCGCTGATCAGCTTGCCGAGATCACCGATGAGCTGGACGACGACGATATCGCCGACATCCTGCAAAATTTGCCGGATGCGGTGATTGAAGAAGTGCTGTCATCCATGAGTGAGCAGGATCGCCTTCGTGTCGAGCAAATGCTCTCGCATGACGAGGACACTGCTGGCGGCTTAATGAATACGGACACCATCACCATTCATCCGCGTGTGACGCTGGATGTCGTGTTGCGCTATCTGCGCATGCACAAGGAATTGCCGCCGACTACCGACTGCGTATTTGTTGTCAACAATGATGACCAGCTGGTCGGGTTGCTGCCTATATCCAAAATCCTGACTACCGATCCTGCAGTCAGCGTGCGTGAAGTCATGGTGACGGATGTGAAATCCATTCCGGCTGACATGCCTGCTAACGAAGTGGCGAACCTTTTCGAGCGCTATGACTGGATCACTGCGCCAGTGGTTGATCCCGACGGAAAATTGTTAGGTCGTATCACTGTTGACGACGTTATCGACGTTATTATCGATGAAGCTGATCACTCGCTGATGAGTATGGCGGGTTTGACCGAAGAGGAAGATGTATTCGCGCCGACGTTGAAAGTCGTTCCATTGCGGGCCGTGTGGTTGGGCATCAATCTTATGACAGCATTTATGGCTTCCTGGGTGGTGGGCCAGTTTGAAGGCACTATTCAGAAAGTGGTTGCGCTGGCGGTGTTGATGCCGATTGTTGCGGGCATGGGTGGTGTTGCGGGCACCCAGACCTTGACCATTGTGATTCGCGGTCTCGCATTGGGACAGATCACACGTCACAACGCTAACTGGTTACTGGGTCGTGAAGTGATGGTGGGTCTGATCAACGGCTTTGTCTGGGCGGCTGTGGTGGGTACGATTTCTACATACTGGTTCAGTGATATCAAACTCGGATGCATTATTGGCGGTGCGATGGTGATCAATATGTTTGTGGCGGCCCTCGCTGGCGCAATGCTGCCTCTGGTGATGAAGCGTATGAAAATTGATCCGGCATTGGCTGGTGGTGTGATTCTCACCACATTCACCGATTGCATGGGATTTTTTGCTTTTCTTGGTCTGGCTACCTGGTTTTATTTTTAAATGCGGCCCTGTTTCTGATGGTCGACCATAAAATGCTTGAAGAGAATGCTGATGAGCGCCCTAGCAAATCGAGTCTCAAACGCGAGATGCTGGCATTGCAGGCGCTCGGTAAAAAACTCGCTGAATTGACGCCGGATACTTTGAAAAAAATGCCGCTGGATGAAAATTTACTGGATGCCATTTTGCAGCATCAGAAAATTTTTCAACGCGAGGCAGGTCGTCGGCATCTGCAATTAATCGGGAAACTGATGCGTGAGGCGGATATTGAAGCAGTGAAACTGGCTTACGAAAATACCCAAACGGGCGGTGTTGAAGCGAGTCGCGCCCTACATGAATTGGAACATTGGCGTTCGCGGTTAATCAAGGAAGGTGATAAGGCTGTAGGGGAAGTACTGCAGATTTTCCCCGGCATCGAGGTGCAACCACTGCGACAACTGATTCGTGATGCACAGCGCGAGGCGCAACAGCAAAAGCCACCTGCCGCCATGCGCAAGCTGTTCCAGTATCTGAAGCGGTATCAGGTTATCGTTCAGGAATAGCAACTATTCCTGAAGAATTATCCCTGCTTTTTGTACGCAGGGCAGGTTTTACAGAACGGTCTATACTGCCCGTAGCCTCCGAAAGGGACTCCGTTATGGCCGGTCTTCTGCACGTATTACCACCCACAGCATCATCTGTTCCGGTGAACGCGGCGTATCTGGAGCATCTGTTACGTTTCGCACCTTTGCGGACGCTGGATGATGAGGCGCTGGCAGAGTTGCTCCCGTTGGCTCGTCTGGAAAGCTATTCTGACCAAAAGTGCCTGTTCCAGTTATCTGACAATGATAATTGCGAATATTTTCTCCTGTCTGGTGAGTTGAAGCTGGTGGCGGCTGATGGGCGTGTGCATCGGGTTGCAGCCGATAGTCCTGTAGCTCAGCAACCGCTAGCGCGTTTGAGGCCTCGTCACTACAGCGCAGTGGTGGAATTGAGTGCCACTCTGTTGGTGGTGGATCGCGATTTGTTGGCGCGCTTGCAAGAGCATATGCAGAGGCGTGTGCAATTGCGTTACGGTGTTGAAGAATTGGAAAGTAGCGAGTTGGCTCCCGAGTCTGAGGAATTATTGTTGTTCCGCGCATTCAAGGATGATTTCCGGCATTTTCATGTGCATCTGGCTGATCTGCCATTGGCTGTAGCGGAAATGAGGCGCATGATCCGTTTGGGTAGTAACGACAGCACAGAGCTGGCACGCGTGGCGGTGTCGATGCCGTCGCTGGAGCGTTTCCTTGTGCACGCAGCTAACAGCCCATTGCTGTCGCCCCGCGAGCCGTGCCATCACTGTATAACAGCTATTGAGCGCATGGGGCCGAACGTGCTGGCGGATCTTTTACTGGTGTTCGCTGTGTACTGGCTACGTGCCAAAGACAGCGCTGATGCTGAAAGTGTCTGGCAATTTACTTTAGGTGTTTCAGCCTATGGCTGGTGGCTGGCCGAGCGCACAGGTCTGGTTGAGCCTATGCAAGCATTGGTGCTGGGCGTGCTGCATAACATGGGGCGTTTCGTGGCTTTGCAGTATATGAATACCGCTGTGAAATCCGGGATGGATGCATTGGATACAAAAGGTTATCGCATTCTTTCATCGTTGTTTTGTCGGGATGTCACGTTGCTGCAGTGTGAATTGTGGAATATCGATGAAAAATATTCCTGGAGTTTGCCTGTCATGTACGACTGGCAAAAATCGGGAAAAATGCTCCGCCCCGATTTGTCAGATGTCC
>DATIDQ010000078.1:0-2424 GCA_035456205.1 Pseudomonadales bacterium | reverse complement strand
CAGTGATAGCGATATTACTTGTACCATTACTATTGCTCGCATTGAAAATTCCTTTTTCCGTTCTGGCTGTTCTGGCTGCATGGCTGGGTGGTTGGGTTGTCGCAAGTACCTTGCTGGATTTGCACCACAAAATCCGCAACGCACATTCAATAACACAAGGATTACGCAGCTTACGCCCTGCGTATTGGGGTATGTGTATTGCGCATATTGGTCTGGCGGTCAGTGCAATGGGTATCGCGTTTACTTCACTGGCTAGCGAGCAACGCGATATTCGTCTTGCACCCGGAGAATCTGCCGAAGTAGCCGGTTATGTTTTCAATTTTCGGGATATGCAACGCAGTATGGGGCCAAACTATTCTGCACAACATGGCGTGTTTTATGTGCGTGCACCGAACGCAGACTTCCGTGATATGCAGCCTGAAAAACGTCAGTACATGGCCTCTGGTAAAACGATGACAGAAGCGGCCATCTGGCCCGGCTTTACCCGCGACATTTATATTTCGCTGGGCGAACCACTGCAACCGGAATTGGGCGAAGCCAGTGCATGGTCTGTACGTTTACATGTGAAACCCGCCGTACGCTGGATCTGGTTGGGGGCAATCCTGATGGCATTGGGCGCTTCAACATCCGTATTGGATAAACGCTATCGACACAAAAACATTCACGGTGATTCAGTATGATTAAACGCATGAAACTGTTTTTGCCGCTGATAATTTTTGCCGTGTTGGCTTTGTTTTTGATGCGTGGCCTGAAACTGGATCCCAGCGCCATGCCGAGTGCACTACTCAACAAACCATGGCCGGTTTTTTCACTGCACACACTTGACGCCAATGATTCTATTAGCGAAAAAAATCTGCGGGGACAGAAAGCACTGGTCAACATCTGGGCGACGTGGTGTGTCACTTGCCGGGTTGAACATCCTTTCCTGATGCAACTCCAGCAACAAGGCATCACCATCTACAGCGTGAACTACAAAGACAATCAGGCAGATGCAAAAAACTGGTTACAGGAAAAGGGCAACCCCTATCGCTTCACCATTGTGGATGCGGATGGAAAACTCGGTATCGATCTCGGTGTTTTTGGTGCGCCGGAAACCTATTTTATCGATGCGCAAGGTGTGATTCGTTACAAACACGTGGGCGATCTGAATGAACGCGTGTGGAATGAAAAACTGAAAGCGGTATGGGATCAGTTGTAAGTATTAATTATTACTGGATGGCTGCAAAGTAAAGTAGAACGTTGCCCCTTTACCGATTTCTGCTTCTGCCCAGATTTCTCCACCATGCCGATGAATAATGCGTGCAACAGTCGCCAGACCAATGCCCAGCCCTTCAAATTCCTGGTCGCGATGTAAACGCTGGAATGGACCAAACAGCTTGTCGACATATTTCATGTCAAAGCCGGCTCCATTATCCCTGACGGAATAAACCTTATCACTGCCACGATCATAGGCACTGAGTTCCACTCGTGGATTTTCTGTCTTGGCAGAATATTTCCAGGCATTGCCTAACAAATTTTCCAGCACGATATACAACAGATCCCTGTCTCCATGCGCCATGATGCTCTCAGGTGAAATGTATTCCACGTGCAATGCCGGATGGCTGCTGATCAATCCCTCTACAACCTCTTTTGCCAATTCTGCAAGATCCACATTTCCCGTTTTCATATCCTGACGTGATACACGGGAAAGATGTAAAAGACTGTCAATCAGATTACCCATCCTCTGACTTGCTGCACGAATACGTGCAATGTAATCACGGCCAGCCGCATCCAGCTTTTCTCCACAATCCTCCAGCAATGCTGCACTGAAACCATCAACAGATCGCAACGGGGAACGCAGATCATGGGAAACGGAATAGGTGAATGCTTCCAGCTCCCGGTTGGTAGCACGCAATTCATCCGTGCGCGATTCCACCTCATCCTCAAGGTGTTCATTAGCATGCAACAACGCGCGGTTCTGCAACTCAATGGTATCCAGCATGCCATTGAAAGCCTGTACCAATTGGCCAAGTTCGTCCTGCCTGTCTGTACGCGCACGGAGTGAATAATCCTTGAAACGGTTGATGGTGTTTGCCGTTTGCGCCAACATCAGCAGCGGTGCAGAAATAAATGCCTGGATCTTGCTCGACAGCGCGATGGATACCATGCTGACCAACAGGACGATCAACAACATCACCACGGTAAAAGCGGTGAATCGACGATTGAGTTCAACCATCGAAATCCGCAAATGCAACTGCCCGATTTTCTGTGTTTCTTCCCACAATACAGGTTGGATCAGATCAAGATAATCACCTTCAAACCGGGCAATAAAATTCTGGTCGGCCAGACAATCCACACCGGCAATCGGTTTACCTGCATCTTCAACCGGTTGGTAATATTGACGTGAATACATCACCGTCATTTCACCACTCTCTGATCTGAGAC
>DATIDQ010000077.1:0-8477 GCA_035456205.1 Pseudomonadales bacterium | reverse complement strand
TGTTGTAACGCTACTGCTGGCAAACGGTGCGGATATCAATTCGCAAAATGAAAATGGTTTGACACCATTGATGCTGTCGCTATATCGCCAACATAACGACATTACCGAAACACTGATTGCCAAAGGTGCGGACGTAAAGATTCGTTCCAATAAAAAAGAAACGGCATTGCATGTCGCTATCGCCTACGGCACCTTGTCGCTTGTGGAAGAATTATTGGCGAAAGGCGCGGATGTTAATGCTGAAACCGAAGATGGCAGAAGCCCGCTGGATACTGCCATTTTTCAGCAGAAAGACGATGTTGCGGTATTGCTAAAAGCAAAAGGCGCTATCGTGGAAAGGTATCGCTGCACCACCATCAACAATGGCTCTACGACAACCACTCTTCACCATGGTCCGTGTCCGTTTCCGACGGATACCAGAGAGTTGCTACACTAGGGACATGAGCTCTCCAATACTTCGCATACCTGTCGGCATCAGCGCCTGCTTGATGGGTGAAAAAGTCCGCTATGACGGGCGTCATAAGTATTCAGATTATTGCCACGACGTGCTCTCGCAGCATTTTGACTTCCAACCTTTCTGCCCGGAAATGGCTATCGGCCTTGGCGCACCGCGCCCGACCATACGTTTGGTGGGCCAACCTGACGCACTGCGCGCTATCCAGTCTACCGCCACACCGCGTGATCTCACCGATGCATTGGCGAGCTATGCCGACACTGTGTCTGACAGCTATCCGCAACTGTGTGGATTCATCTTTACCGAAAGATCTCCCAGCTGCGGCCTGTTTCGGGTGCGCGCTTACGATGATAAAGGACAGCAGTACAGTGATAGTGCACGAGGTATATTTGCACAGCGCCTTACCGAGCGTTGGCCGCTATTACCCGTGGAAGAACTGGAGCGCCTGCATGACCCTGCTATTTGTGAAAGCTTTATCCAGCGCGTTTATGCCTTTCACCAGAAAAGATGATCCGCTATTCTGCAACAGCAGCACATAACAACATTAAACAAATGGATACGGTAATCATGGCGCTAGCACCAGAAGGCTTCACATCCACCCAGAAAAACATCATCAATGTATTGTTAGTGTTCAGTGTGTGGTTTGCCTGTGTATTGGGAGGCACGCTGTGGAGCTGGGTGGCCGTGGTGATATTTTTTGCTGTTTACCAGTACGCGATTGGTTCGCTGCATAAAGAATGGCTTTGCATCCTGACTATAGCTGCTATCGGCTTCAGCGTGGATTACACCATCAGCAGCCTGCAGTTAATGATCTACACGGATACAAACACACTGGCTTTCATACCATCCCTGATTGCATTGCCTGGCTGGATGGCTGCGCTGTGGCTCGCCGTGGCCACATTGTTCCTGCACGGATTCCAGTGCTTGCACCACCGTCCGTTGCTAGCAGTTGTCGTCGGCATCATTCTCGGGCCCGCTATTTATTACATGACATCGCTGCTAAACGGCGTAAAGCTTGGCATGATTTTGACGTCATTTTTTCTCTGTTACGGCTTGTTGTGGGGCATCATGATGCCGCTGTTTGGCAACATCTCACGCAGTCTTGTACATGAATAAACCATTGCGGATTTTCCTTGCTCTCTGTCTCCTTTTCACCAGCATCCTGGCTTCAGCAGAGCCTGAAAAATGGTTGGTCACCGGCACGGCATCCAATCTGACAACCGGTGAGATTGTCTACCGTGAATATCACGATATCACGCCGCAGCAACACACGGTGCTTTACAAGAATCCTGCAGGAAAACTGATCGCCACAAAAAATATCAGCTACAACCACGGCTTCAATACACCCGAATACCAACAGAATGACTTGCGTTTTGATCGCCATACAGGCAGCAAATGGCAAAACAATCACTTCATGATGTTCAGCCAGGAAAAATCAGACAGAGCATACGAGAACACGGTTAAACCTGCAGACGATCTGGTGATTGATGCGGGGTTTGACTATCTCATCCGCTCACACTGGGATGAGTTGCTTAAAGGGAAAGTGCTGCCATTTTCTTTTGCAGTGGCTGATCCGCTGATGGTATTGAGCATGCAAGTGGAAGCAGTCAGCGCATCAGAGACCGCGATCAGACAACATCGTTCGCAATACCGTTATTTTCTTGTCAGCAGTCGCAACCATTTGATTGGCTGGGCCATGCCCGATATCAATCTGGCTTATGACCGTGATAGCCATCTACTGCAGATTTACCAAGGGCCATCCAATATTACGGATCAGAACGATACCAACCAGACTGTGGTGGTCCGCTATGAATACCAGCAAGCGCTGCCTGCAGCCGGGAAAGTGCGCACGCCATAGCCTCACTCCCCTCTTTCCGCTAGCATGCCCGCATCTTTTCTAGCAGGCTTGGCTCCATGCGCACCCTGACCATTACCCGCCCTGACGACTGGCATATCCACCTGCGTGATGGTGCTTACTTGCCCCGCACCGTGGCCGATGCTGCACACCAGTTTCACCGCGCCATCGCCATGCCCAATCTTGTACCACCGGTGACCAACACCGCAGAAGCCGCCGGTTACCGTGAACGTATTCTCGCAGCGCGCCCGACGGGTTCCGACTTCCAGCCATTGCTGGTGCTGTATCTGACGGACAACACCGATCCGGCAGAAATGGCCATTGCTCGTACCAGTGGCTTCGTGCATGCCTGCAAGTTATATCCGGCTGGCGCAACCACAAACTCGGATTCTGGTGTAACAGATATCCGTAAAATTTATCCTTTATTAGCTGCAATGGAAAAAGCAGGTTTACCACTGCTGTTGCACGGTGAAGTGACGGACAACCATATCGATATTTTTGATCGCGAAGCGGTGTTTATCGAACGCACATTACAACCACTGGTGCGTGATTTTCCCGCACTGAAAATTGTGCTGGAGCACATCACCACCGATGACGCAGCAGAATTTGTCGCCAATGCACCGGCCAATGTTGCAGCCACTATCACTGCGCACCATCTATTGTTCAACCGCAATGACATGCTCGTTGGCGGCATTCGCCCTCATTTTTATTGCCTACCCATTCTCAAACGCAACACGCACCAGCAAGCATTGATGCATGCCGCCACCAGTGGCAGCCCCAAGTTTTTTCTCGGCACAGATTCTGCGCCACATGCGAGCCATAAAAAAGAAACGTCTTGCGGTTGTGCTGGTTGTTACACCGCACTGCACGCTATCGAGTTATACGCTGAAGCATTTGATCACACCGGTCATCTGGATATGCTGGAAGGCTTTGCCAGTTTTTATGGCGCAGATTTTTATGGTCTGCCACGCAACACCGGTACGATCACACTGGTTGAAAAACCACAAACTATTCCAGCAACGCTGGATTTTGGTAACGAACAATTGATTCCGCTGCTGGCTGACACAACGTTACGCTGGTCACTGCAAGACAAAACCTGAATTTCAAGAAAAGATCCGGATATGAATGATAAACCGAAAGAATTTTCGTCGTTTGCAGAAGCTTTTGCCAACATTGCACCACTGCCGACATTAGGCAACCGTTTCCGTGGCTTTTTACCTGTGGTGATGGATCTGGAAACCACAGGCTTCAATTCCCATACCGATGGCATTCTCGAAATTTCAGCGGTCATGCTGGCCTATGACGATCACGGCAACCTGCAGCGCGATCGCACTATCTTTCACGCGGTACAGCCATTTCCCGGTGCCAATATCGAGCAGGCTGCACTGGATTTTACCGGCATCAATCCGGATGATCCGGCGCGCAATGCCATCACGGAATTTGAAGCATTGAATGATATTTTTGCCCAAGTGAAAAAAGCCGTAAAACAACACGAATGCACCCGCGCCATTATGGTGGCACACAATGCACATTTTGATCTCGGCTTTCTCGGTGCAGCTGCGCTGCGTTGCGAACTGGTCAAGAAAAATCCGTTCCACCAGTTTTCCTGTTTTGACACCGTATCGCTAGCAGGGCTGGTTTATGGCCAGACCGTACTGGCGCGCGCTTGTCAGGCCGCCAATATCCCGTTTGATAATAAATCGGCGCACCATGCAGATTATGATGCAGAAAAAACTGCCGATCTGTTCTGCACAATTATCAACCAATGGCGTCAATTGGCAGGCTAAGTTTTTTATGCGGGATAGTCCTTCACAACAATAAACGCAGGTCGTGCAAACAGCCTGTCTGCATAGGCATCCACTGTTGCCTGTTCTGTTGGCACGTCAAAAGCACGCGCCCATTTCAGGGTGTGACCGAGCAAAATATCTGCCACTGAAAAAGTTTTACCCAGAATAAACTCCCGCCCTTCCAATCCTTTTGCCACGCGCTGGGCTGCCACTGTAAATTCCCAACGGGCCGTATCCATCACTGCAGGCACACGTTTTTCTTCCGGCAAGGCGAATTTGTGTTTCGCCATGGTCCATAACGGCTGTTCCAGTTCACTGATAGCAAAACTGCACCACTGGTCATAATGCGCACGCTCATTACTGCCAAACGCCGGAGCAATCGCTTTGCCAGCGCAACGGTCTGCAATGTAATTACAGATGGCGATGGATTCAGACACAATCAGGTCACCGTCCACTAGCAGGGGAATTTTTCCTGCAGGATTCAATGCCAGAAATTCCGGTGTGCGCCCTTCGCCTTTCCCCAGATGTACATACTCGAATTTGTAGGGTGTACCTTTTTCTTCCAGCGCCCACAGTGCACGATCCGAACGGGTTTTGGGTAAACCATATAACGTCAACATAAGTATTCCTCAACCGTGGAAAACAGTATTTTCGTTGACTGCAGCGCGCGCAGTACGGCATTGGTTCGCTTCTGCCGCTTCATCAATATAGCCGAATGAAATACCGAAAAGTAGTTTGAAGCTCTCATCCACACCCAAGGTTTTACGCACCAGATCCGCATGGAATCCCAGTGAAGTTTGTGGGCAACTGCCAATACCGTGCGCGGTTAATGAGAGCATCAAAGACTGCGCATACATGCCGATATCCGTTGCTTCACGCAAGCTGTACTCCTGCGGAATAAACAGGAAAGCGACATGGGGGGCATCAAAAAAAATAAAATTGCGCATGAAAGCTTCATTGCGTTTGACTTTATCTTCCCGCGCAATGCCCATCACCCTGAATAACTCATTCGCCGCCTCGCCCTGCCGCTCCTTGTAGACACCGTGGTATTTACCAAAGTACGGAAAGTCCATGGTGATGTCTCCACGCAACATGGCGGCAGGAATCTCCCGCCGCAGCAGCTCCAGCGGCTCACCGCTGGCAACATGCACCATCCACGGCTGGGTATTGCAGTTGGATGGCGTGCAATTGGCCAGGCTGAATACCTGCTCGAGCACGGCTTGCGGTACACGCTCCGGTTTGAAAGCCCGCACGGAATAGCGGCTTTTGATTACCTCGGCAAAATTTTTGGTCGTCATGGTTACTGGGGCTCCAGAAAACTAATAGGCGTAAAACTAATAAGGTAGAATGCTGGCATCTTATAACAGCCGCAACCCGGAAATTCCCGCATGTCGATTACCTACAAAACCCCTGAAGAGATCAGCCAGATGCGAGAGGCCGGCCGCCTGGCCGCTGAAGTGCTGGACATGATCGGCGAACACGTCAAACCCGGGGTCAGCACCGCAGACATTGACCGCATCTGCCATGAGCATATCGTCAATGTGCAGAAAGCCATTCCGGCGTGTCTCGGCTATCGCGGCTTTCCCAAATCGGTCTGCACGTCAGTCAACCATGTGATCTGTCACGGCATCCCTTCCGACAAAAAAATCCTGAAAGACGGCGACATCGTCAACATCGATGTCACCGTGATCAAGAACGGCTGGCATGGCGACACCAGCCGTATGTATTTTGTCGGCACCCCCGCACCGCACGCAAAACGGCTGGTAGAAATCACGCGTGAATGCCTGGAACTGGCCATTGCTCTCGTCAAGCCCGGCTGCAAACTCGGTGATATCGGTCACGTTATACAAACGCTGGCAGAAAAAAATCACTACAGTGTGGTACGTGAATATTGCGGTCATGGCATTGGAAAAATTTTTCACGAAGACCCACAAATCCTGCACTACGGTCGCCCTGATACCGGTATGGCATTGAAAGAAGGCATGGTGTTTACCATCGAACCGATGATCAATGCCGGCAAAGCACACACCAAGTTGAAACCGGATGGCTGGACGGTAGAAACCAAAGATGGTCGGCTGTCTGCGCAGTGGGAACACACCATGGCAGTCACGGCAAATGGTGTTGAAGTTCTCACGGCGAGCCCTGCAGGGCTGTTTTGATGAATGCAGGACTGGTCTGATGAGTGCTCTGCTGTTTTTTGACGAACAGCGTTTTCAGAAGGCGCTGGAACAGGAAAAACCGGTCACGGTTTTTCGCGATGCTATCCAGGCTGCCAATACCCATTTTGATAACCGTTTTTATGAAGGCGAAGATGTACGTACACTCGTCAATGAACGCGCCCGGTTTGTCGATCGTCTCCTGCACTTTGCCTGGTTACACTTTGTCATTGGCGACAACATTTCCCTGATTGCAGTGGGCGGTTATGGCCGCATGGAACTGCATCCGCACTCCGATATCGACGTACTGATACTGCTGCCATCAGAACCCGATGCAGCAATGCGCGATACGCTCGAACGTTTTATCACGTTTCTGTGGGACCTCAATCTCAATATCGGTCACAGCGTGCGCACTATGGCAGAGTGCATACAAGCAGCAGCTGACGATATTACGGTTGCTACCAATTTGCTGGAATCACGCACGTTGGCAGGCAACAAATGGTTGCGCACCGAAATGCGCAAAGAAATCGATGTGCGCAATATCTGGCCCAGTCGCGATTTTTTTTACGCCAAATGGGAAGAACAACGCGAACGCCACAATAAACACAACAACACTGAATACAATCTCGAGCCCAACATCAAGAATGCACCGGGCGGTTTACGCGATATCCAGACCATCATGTGGATTGCCAAGCGCCACTTCAATGTAGAAAAAGTCAGTGATCTGGTGCGCGCAGGATTTCTGACAGAAAACGAATACAACATCCTGCGTAACGGTGAGGAATTTCTCTGGCGTGTGCGTTATGGCCTGCACTTGCTAGCTGGCCGTCATGAAGAGCGTTTGTCATTTGATTACCAGCGCACGCTTGCCGCGGAATTTGGATACCAGGACACCGAAAAAAGCCTCGCTGTTGAACAATTCATGAAACGTTATTATCGCGCAGTCTCCGCGCTGCGCGAGTTGAACGACGTTCTACTGAATTTCCTGGATGAATCACTCTCCGATGATGACAACATCGCTGAAATCGTTGATATCAACCGCAGGTTTCGCACATATAACGACTATATTGAAGTCAAGGCTGACCATGTTTTTCGCCAGACACCAGCCGCATTACTGGAAATTTTTGCCCTGATGGGCCAAAACTCCCAAATCAAGGGTGTACGCGCTTCCACTATCCGCCTGATTCGGGAACACCGTTATCTGGTCGATGAAAATTTCCGGCACGATATCCGCAATACATCGTTGTTCATGGAATTGATGCGTTCACCACATGCATTAGTGACGCAACTGCTGCGCATGAAACGCTATGGCATTCTGGGACGTTATTTGCCCGAGTTCGGTGAAATTATTGGCCAGATGCAACACGATCTGTTTCATATCTACACTGTCGATGCCCACACACTGGCCTGCATCAAGAATATGCGGCGTTTCTGGTATGCCGGCGCACAGGAAAAATTTCCTCTCGTAGCAAAAATTATACGCAAGCTGCCAAAAATCGAGCTGCTCTACATCGCTGGCCTGTATCACGACATAGGCAAAGGACGTGGTGGCGATCACTCACAGTTAGGTGCAGTTGATGCACGTGCATTTTGCGAACGGCACGATCTTGGAAAACGCGATACCAACCTGATCGTCTGGCTGGTTGAAAACCACTTGCATATGACCAGCATTGCACAAAGGCAGGATATTTCAGATCCGGAAGTGATTCATAATTTTGCATTAAAGGTTGGCGATCAACTGCATCTGGATTATCTGTTTGTATTGACGGTGGCGGATGTCAATGCAACCAACCCGACGTTGTGGACCAGCTGGAAAGCCCAGCTGATGCGCCAACTCTATACAGAGACCAAACGCGCTTTGCGCCGCGGCCTTGAAAATCCTGTCGACAAGCAGGAGTGGATAGAAGACACACAACAACAGGTGATCCACAATCTCAGCCTGAAAGGTTTTTCTGAAGCAGAAGCGCGAAAAATCTGGGCCGGACGTGGCGAAGATTACTTCCTGCGCGAAAGCATGACCGATATTGAATGGCATACAGAAGCGATTGCCCATCACGCCAATCCTGATGAGCCACTGATCCTGATTCGTGATCCACAAGATGGTGTGTATGAAGGCGCCACCCAGATTTTTGTACGCATGCGTGCACACAACCATGCTTTTGCAGCGGTGGTGACACTGCTTGACCAGTTAAATCTCAGCATCCAGGATGCGCGCCTGTACAGTT
>DATIDQ010000076.1:0-9363 GCA_035456205.1 Pseudomonadales bacterium | reverse complement strand
GCCAGATCATGCGTATTTTTATGTTGCACGGTTTGACGATAGGCGCGACAGGTACATTGATTGGTGCGCTTGTAGGATGTTCGCTGGCATTGGCGATGCCAGGCATTGCGGAACTGTTACAAAACCTGTTCGGTGTACGTTTTCTCAGTACAGATGTTTACCCGGTAAATTATTTGCCGTCTGATCTGAGGGCGCTGGATGTGGCTATTGTTGTTTCGGCGGCATTGTTGATCAGCGCGTTAGCCAGCGTTTATCCGGCCTGGCGTGCCACTGCTGTGCAACCGGCCGATATTTTAAGGCATGAATAGCTTGCGACATGAATAACTTGTGACATGGATAATCGGCAATGAGAGCTGGTTATTTGTTTTGTGTTCTCTTATTTATGGTCTTCGCGTTTGTAATAAGTGATTTCCAGAGAATAAGCCGTTTTGCCTTTTTGTTCCTGATGCTCGAGTTTAGCGATGCTGTAATCCAGTGACGGTGCAAACCAGAAGCGTGTATAACGAGGGCTTTGTGGTTTGCGGATGCGTTCCACGACGACGGTATCAATTTTTCCCAGCGCAGTGTCAATGGTTTCAGAGCCGGTGACGCGGAAACAAAAAGGTTTGATAACATCGTCGTCTATGACGTTGTAACAAGGTTCTTTTATGCCGCGTGCCACATCATCGCGCAGTGCCAGAATATATGTTCCCTGATCCAGCTCTTCTCCTTTTAATGACAGATCAAACTTTTTTTTGCCCGCACTGCCAGCCGCAACCTTGTCTTTCTGGTTGTAGATCAGTTCAGTGCCGCGTTCCTGGCCTAACACGCTACGCTGGTAAACATAGTGCAAAGGTGCAATGCCTTTTTCTGTGTAAATAAATGTCGAGTTTTCTTCAATCTGGCCAAAAAAGCCGCTGGCAATGCTGGAAAAATACCAGTTGTCACCCGTCTGTGCGAGGCGGTGTGTAGCCTGCAACGGGAAGCTTTTGTAAACCGCCTGGTAGATGGCTGTATAGGGCACGTGTTTGATGGTTGTGCTGGCTTTTTGCTCTGTTGCCTGCAAGGAATTTGCGCACAGGAATACAGTGGTAGCGACAAGTGAAACAAACACTCTGTTCACGGGCAGTTCCTTTTCATTGATAGTTCCTTTTCATTGATAGTTCCTTCCGGAAATGGGCAGTAATTTTTCATCGAGCCAGGCATTGCGCGCATCACAACGCAGGCGATTTTCACAAAACCAGCGGGCGGCCAGTGGGTAGATAATGTGTTCCTGTTCCAGTACACGGCTTCCCAGTGTTGATGCGTTATCCCCCGGCAAAACCGGTACGCGTGCCTGGATCACTATCGGGCCGGCATCGAGTTCGGCCGAGACAAAATGTACGCTGACGCCCGCTTCATTGTCGCCGGCAGCCAGTGCACGTTCGTGCGTGTGCAGACCGGGATATTTGGGCAGCAGTGAAGGATGGATATTCATCAGCTTGCCGTACAGTGGCGCGACAAATGTTGGCGTCAGGATGCGCATAAAACCCGCAAGCAGTACCAGATCCGGCGCGTATTGCTGCACAGCTGCCAGCAGTGAGCCATCGTATTCTTCTCGCGATGCAAATTCGTGATGCGATAAAACCTGCGTCGGAATACCAGCATTTTTTGCGCGCTCCAGTCCGAATACGCCGGGTTTGTTGCTGATCACGCCGGCAATCTCTGCATCCAGTTCGCCGGAACGTGTCGCATCAATCAATGCCTGCAAGTTGCTGCCGCTGCCGGAGATCAGAATAACCAGACGTTTGCGGGGCATCGTTTTATTGGCCAACGTTAAAGCCCGGCGAATTCAACATGAGGTTCGGTATCGGCCACACCTCTTTCTATTGCGCCAATCACAAAAGCGGTTTCGCCGGTAGCAGACAGAATAGACAATGCGTTATCGACGTCACTTTGTGGTACGCACACCACCATGCCAACGCCGCAGTTGAAGGTGCGGTACATTTCCTGCCGATCAACATTGCCGTTTTTTTGCAGCCAGTCAAATAACGGTCCGGGTTTCCAGCTGTTGGTATCGATCACTGCGATGGAGCTGTGTGGCAATACGCGCGGCAAATTTTCTGTCAGGCCGCCGCCAGTAATATGGGCAATAGCGCGTACATCAGCGGCACGAATCAAGCGCAAAATAGATTTTACATACATGCGCGTTGGTGCCATCAACCAATCGGCCAGCGGTTTGCCCGCCAGTATTTCTGTTGCCGGATTCACGCCCGCTACTTCAATAATTTTGCGGATCAGTGAGAAGCCATTGGAATGTGCGCCGGATGATGCAATGCCAATCAACACATCGCCGACGTGTACGCGTGAGCCGTCGATGATGTCATCCTTTTCCACTACCCCTACGCAGAAACCGGCCATGTCGTAATCATCGCCGTGGTACATACCGGGCATTTCAGCGGTTTCGCCGCCGACTAACGCGCAACCAGCCTGTTCGCAACCTTCGCCAATGCCGCTGATGACGCTCGCTGCAATGTCTATGTCCAGTTTGCCGGTGGCGTAGTAATCGAGAAAAAATAAAGGTTCTGCACCGCATACCACCAGATCATTGGCGCACATCGCTACCAGATCAATGCCGACGGTATCGTGTTTTTTCAGATCGATAGCCAGCCGCAACTTGGTACCAACGCCATCGGTGCCGGACACCAGCACAGGTTGTTTGTAGTGGCTCGGGATTTCAAACAGTGCACCGAAACCACCCAGGCCACCCATCACGCCGGAGCGGCGGGTTTTTTTTTGCGACGTGCTTGATGCGCTCAACCAGTGCCTCGCCGGCATCGATATCGACACCGGCATCTTTGTAGCTGAGGGAAGGGGAGGCTTTTGATGAGTCGGTCATGATGCGGGGAGGCCTGTGCTGTATATAGGGCTGGATGTGGGGCTGGCGATGAAGGCCGTCATTGTAGCAGCCTCGGCAAGTCAGTAGCAGTGTAGACAATCCAGCTTGTGGTAAACTGCGCGCCCCACCGAATTTACCCCGCTGGAGCTCTTTATGTCAGGCATCAAAACAATCGAAGGCGATTTCAAACCCACCAAAGCACGCTATGCGTTGCTGGTTGCTCGCTGGAACAGCTTTGTGGTCGAGAGTCTGAAAGAAGGCGCTATTGATACCCTGCGTCGTCATGGTGTGGCGGATGCCCAGATCACACTCGTGCGTGCTCCCGGCGCTTTCGAGTTGCCATTGGTGGCACAAAAGCTGGCAGCCTCCAAAAAATTTGATGCCATCATCGCGCTCGGCGCGGTCATCCGCGGCGGTACACCACACTTTGAATACGTCGCTGGCGAATGTGTGAAAGGCCTGGCGCAAGTCGGTCTCAACGCATCGATTCCTGTGTCTTTCGGTGTACTGACAGTGGATTCCATCGAGCAAGCCATCGAGCGCTCCGGTACCAAAGCTGGCAACAAAGGTGCAGAAGCCGCAACGACCGCACTGGAAATGGTCAGCCTGCTGTCGCAACTGTGAATAAAACTGAAACAGTAGTGGATCAGCTGGATGTTGGCGCGCGCCAGAAAGCGCGTCATTACGCTGTGCAGGCGTTGTACCAGCATATTCTTGCCGGCAGCAGTGCCGCCAGCATCGAAGCTGAATTCCGTGCAGACAATGATATGGCGGCTGTCGATCTCGCTTATTTCCATGAATTGTTATTCGAGGCAGTGGCACAGGCAGACGAACTGGATGCCTTGTTTGACCAGCATATCGATCGCGCATTGCACGAGCTGGATCCGGTATCGCTCGCACAATTGCGCTTGTCCACTTACGAATTGAAATCGCGCATCGACGTGCCGTGGCGTGTGGTGATTGAAGAAGCGGTGCGCTTGTCAAAAAAATTCGGCCCTACCGATAGCTACAAATACCTCAACGGCGTGCTCGATAAACTGGCGCATGAATTGCGACCAGCCGAGACAGCGAAAAAACGCTGATACACATGCCTGCGCTCGGTGAGTTTGAACTGATCCAGCGCTATTTCACGCCTTCACTGTCATCTACCTCTTATAAGCTGCCCGAAAATATCTCCATTGGTGTTGGTGATGATTGCGCAGTGCTGAAAATGCCTGCCAATGCTGAGCTCGCTATTTCTGTTGATACACAAGTGGCTGGCGTACATTTTCATGCAGATGCAGATCCTTCCCTGATTGCTGCGCGTGCCTTGCGTTGTGCAGCCAGTGATCTTGCGGCGATGGGTGCAGAGCCTCTCGGTTTTACATTGGCATTGACACTGCCATCAGCTGATGAAAACTGGCTGGAAAAATTTTCCTCAGGTTTGTTACAAACAGCACAACAATTACGGTGTCCATTGATTGGTGGTGATACCACTCGCGGGCCGTTATGCATCAGCATACAAGTGCATGGCAGCGTGCCATCCGGCAAAGCCTTGCGTAGAGGCGGCGCAAAAACCGGTGATGATATCTGGGTGTCTGGCACATTGGGTGATGGTGCTGCGGCACTGGCGCTGATGGAAAAAAGAATGACAACATCCAATGCGGCCGCTGATTATTTATGGCAACGTTTTTATCATCCCGATATTGATTTTTCTCTGGGTGTGCGTCTGCGTGATATCGCCAGTAGTTGCATTGATGTATCCGATGGTTTGCTGGCGGATCTCGACCATATCTGTAAAGCGAGCGGAGTGGGTGCACGCATTGAATCAGTTGCATTGCCCATCGCAACAGTCTGGCATGATAGTGTTAGCGTTGAGCAAGCACAGCAGTGGGCGCTTACGGGTGGTGATGATTACCGCTTATGTTTTACCGCAGCACCGCAACATGCAATTGTTTTACAATCAGTTCAAGGCGTGCGCTGTATAGGTCGTATTGTTGAAGGTGTAGATATTCTGGTTGATGATGCAAAAATGATGAACAGCGGCTTCAGGCATTTCTGATGTTTGATCTTTCTATCAATCCACAAGTATTCAAAAACTGGCGTCACTTGTTGGCATTCGGTTTTGGCAGTGGACTGGCACGCAAAGCACCCGGCACCTGGGGAACATTGGCAGCTATGCCACTCTGTTGCGCTTTGTGGTGGTGCTTGCCGTGGTGGGTTTTTGTGGCGGCGCTGATTGTGATGTCGATAACCGGTGTGATGATTTGTGACAGCGTGGCGCGTGATCTGGGTGTACACGATCACGGCGGTATCGTGTGGGATGAATGGGTCGGTTACGGCATTGCACTGATTGCGTTGCCTGCACAATGGTATTGGCCATTGCTGGCATTCGCATTGTTTCGTTTGTTTGATATCTGGAAACCGTGGCCCATTTCCGTGTGCGATAAAAAAATCCACGGCGGATTCGGCATTATGGTGGATGACATGCTCGCCGGATTATTGGCCTGTGTATGTTTGCATGCGCTGCGAATCGGAGCCGGTTTGTGATGTGGCGTTGCCTGTTTTTACTGTTCGTGTGTTGGGCTATGCCGGTGTCGGCAGCAACGCCCGTGCAGAAAAAAACGCCCAATTTTATTGTGATTTTGCTGGATGATCTCGGCCTGCACGATACGGGTTTCATGGGCAATGACTTTGTCGAAACGCCAGCGATTGACCAGCTTGCGCATGACGGCATTGTGTTCACCCGGGCCTATGCCAATGCGCCAAATTGCGCACCCAGTCGAGCAGCGATCATGTCTGGCCAGTATGCGCCGCGCACCGGTGTCTACACGATGATGACGGGTGATATGGGTGATGCTGCGCAGCGCAAATTGCAAACGCCAAAAAATCATATGTTCCTGCCAGAGCAAGTGTATACCCTGGCTGAACTGTTACACGATCATGGCTATGCAACAGCGCAGATTGGCAAGTGGAATCTCGGTCATGGCGCTGTGCGCGGGCCGGAAGGACAGGGTTTTGATATCAATATTGGCGGACATCGTGGTGGTGTCGGTTCAAGTTATTACGCGCCTTATTCAAAAGATCTGCCGGGTTTGCAGAATGCACCTGCCGGAGAGTACCTCACTGATCGTTTGAATAACGAGGCAGTGCAATTCATCAACAAAAATAAAGACAAGCCATTTTTTCTTTATCTTTCACATTACGCGCCGCATTTTCCTATACAGGCTCCACGCGATACCGTAAAAAAATACGAAACAAAACGTGACAGGTTTTGTGGAGCAACGCCCGCGCTGAAATACTGCAAGATGAATATGCATTACCCGGAATACGCGGCGATGGTGGAACATATTGATCGTGGTGTGGCGCAATTGCGCAAAACATTGCAAGCAGATGGGCTCGCAGATAATACCGTTATCGTGCTGATGTCAGATAACGGAGGTTATGCCTGGGTACAGGATCCGCAAGCGTTGAGTGGACAGAAGTCACAGTTGTATGAGGGCGGTATCCGCGTGCCGATGGTCTGGTTGTTGCCTGCCAATTTAGCGGATATAAAAAGCCCGGCTGGCTCAACGGTGGATGTGCCGGTCAGTGGCGTGGATATTTATCCAACATTTGCTGCGCTGGCTGGCATTGATGTCAAAAAACAAACGCTGGATGGCGTGAATATTTCTCCCTTGTTTTCTGTCGCTGGAAAAATTCCATCGAGGGCACTGTACTGGTATTTTCCTGCGTATACGCTGGATAACGATGTGGACGATCCAGAAGAGTCAGTCGGCAGTCGGGTTGACCAACATTTTTCCCAAGTGCCGGCGGCAGTGATATTGCGCGATGGCTGGAAACTTATCCGCTACTATTCCAGCAATGAACAGAGCGCTAACAATGCACAGCGCAATGACAATGCGCCGGAACTGTATTATTTGCCGGATGATCCGCTGGAAAAAAATAATCGCTTTGCATCAGAAAAAAAACGTGGCAGCGAGTTGATGCGTGAACTGGAGCAGTGGTTGCAGTCTACCGGTGGAGCTGTGACGCTACCGGCCAATCCCGCCTATCATCCCTGAAAACCAGACGTTTATTCAGGCCAGTGATTTTCGGCAACAAGTGTTGCGAGATCAGCGCGCGTAGCCCATTTTTCCTGTTGCAACATAGGTTGCTCGTAAAATTTTTCTACATGACCTACACAAAGAATCGCCACAGGATGGCTGCCATCCGGCATACCCAGCAATTGTTTCAGTGCTTCCGGCTCAAACAGCGACACCCAACCTACACCGAGTCCTTCGGCGCGCGCAGCCAGCCATAAATTCTGGATAGCGCAAGACACAGAAGCGAGATCCATTTCCGGTAATGTGCGTCGCCCGAAAATATGTTGTTCGCGGCGATCCATCAATGCCACCACCAACAACTCACCACAATCGAGCACGCCTTCCACTTTCAACTTCATGAATTCGTCTTCACGTTTGTCCAGTGCCGCAGCAGTGGCGCGGCGTTCCTGTTCTACTAACGCATGCATATTCTTGCGCAGTGCTGAATCGGTAATACGAATAAATCGCCACGGTTGCATAAAACCGACGCTGGGTGCGTGATGAGCTGCCTGTAGCAGACGCGCCAGAATATCGGCATCCACCGCATCCGGCAGAAAGTGGCGCATATCGCGCCGTTCATTGATGGCGCGGTAGATGGCGTTGCGTTCGGCGTCGCTGTAGGCGTGGTTTGTCATGAGGTGTTGTGCTTGTCTTGGCAATGATCAGAGTGGGTATTATAACGATGCCTGCACAAGCAGTTGGCTAGTCGTCGATAAACGCTACAATGCAGGTATGACAGAACAGGGGTGTGCTATGTCTGATCAACTCTTCAACGTGGTATTCCGGGGAGATATCGTCGCCGGGCACAATCTGGCAGAGGTCAAGGCGCGTTTTGCCCAATTATTCAAAACAGATCTTGCCAAGGTCGAGAATTTCTTTGCCGGCAGACCGGTGGTATTGAAAGCCAACTGCGATCGCGCGACCGGTGATAAATTCAGGACAGTACTGGAACAAGCTGGCGCCATCGTCGAAATCCGGCCCGTTGCACCGCCAGCGGCAGCACCAGCTCCTATTCCGGCCGCGGCATCGACAGCTCCGCCACCCGCACCAGCAGCTCCCAAGCCAACTGCTCCAGCTGCTGCTCCGGCGCCAGTTTCTGCGCCACGCCCGGCTCCTGTTGCCGCAGCGCCAGCGCCATCTGTGAATCCCTGGTCATTGTCGCCAGCAGGTTCAGACCTGATTCGTGCGGATGAAGTGGCTCGCGCCGAACCGGTGAAAGTCGATATCAGCAGCATCAGTCTGGTGAAACGCAACCCGTTCGCAGCAGATGCCGAAGAACCACTGGAAGCTGCGCGCAACGTGGTAGCGCCGGCCATCGATTTGTCCGGCCTGCAGGTGGCTGCGGTGGGTGAAACTTTGGCGGAGTTTGAAGAGTTCGTACCACTCGAAATTGATTTGAGTGAGTTATCGCTGGATGCGCCAGGGGCAGATGTGCTGCGTGAAAACGAGCGGCCTGTCGTGGTGCCCGTGAAAGTGGATACCAGCGGCATGGATATCGCGCCGCCGGGTGGTGATCTCGGTCAGATCAAACCGCCGCCTGCGCCACCCGCACCAGCAACGGATCACATATCGGTCCAAAAATAGCCGGTCCAAAAATAGATCCGTTGGTCATCCATAAAACGTAGAGCGCGTGCATCCTGCTAGAATGCGCGCCTTCTTTCTGTACTTCTGGAAACTTGTTCGTGCCGGTTAATTTGCAACAGGAAAAACGCGCCGTCAGCACCCTCGCCGCACTGTATTCACTGCGTATGCTCGGGTTATTTCTCATTCTGCCCGTTATGTCACTGTATGGCATGCAATACGAAGGCAGCACACCTGTACTGATCGGCATCGCCATGGGTATGTACGGTGCGACGCAAGCCGTACTGCAAATGCCGCTGGGCGTATTGTCGGATCGGGTAGGGCGTAAATCCGTCATCATCGGCGGCATTGTCATGTTCATTGTCGGCAGTGTGGTCGCAGCATTATCGACATCCGTTTACGGTTTGATTATTGGCCGCGCACTGCAAGGTAGCGGTGCTATTTCCGGCACCTTGATGGCGATGGTGTCTGATCTCACGTCCGAACAAAATCGCACCAAAGCGATGGCGACGATTGGTGCGTGTATCGGGCTGTCATTTGCGGTGTCGATGTTGCTCGGCCCGGTGCTCACACATTTTGGCGGTTTGTCAGGATTATTCTGGACAACGTCATTGTTGGGATTAGCGGGTCTCGCGTTGGTATTTTTTGTGTTGCCTGAACCGCCGGCAGAAACCTTGCATTGCCCGCACCGCGATACCTTGCCCGTTCCTGCTTTGTTGTGGCGTGTATTGTGTGATAGCCAGTTAGTGCGATTGAACAGCGGCATTTTTTGTTTGCATATGGTGTTGATGGCATCTTTTGTCGTGGTGCCGCATCTGCTGGAAAAACAATTGGGACTGGATCGTCAACATCATTGGGAAG
>DATIDQ010000075.1:0-4164 GCA_035456205.1 Pseudomonadales bacterium | reverse complement strand
AACTCTCTACAAAAAGGATCAACCTCTGTCAGCCCGGAATTTCAGTCCAGATGGCTTGTCATGAATCTAATCAGTGATCTGTGTATTTTTTCATGCACAATAGATGGTATTAATAACTCACTTTATCAATACCCTGACCGCATCAATGTCGTTATGCACGACAAAGAAACATAAATAACACCAAGAGCCCCATAGACTGGATGCTAGTAATACCAGGCAATCCCAGTCGAAAGGGCTCTATACTTTTCACCGCCTGCAGAATCTTCCTGAAACCTGAACTGCAATGACAGGTTTCTTCCTACTGGCCTTCCCAAAGCAAAATCAGCTGTGCGCACAGCCGGAACTCCGGCGGAAGGATAGTCATGCCAAGTAACATTCGCCATTAACGACCAGTCATTGTCTTGATACAACGCACCAATAGTTGCAACATCTTTTAGCGTGAGTCCGCTATTAATATGTGAGGAATAGGCAAGTCCTCCGCCACCGAGGAGAAAATAGCGCCAGCCCAATACGCTAGTTGTAAATCCAGTTTTTATATCTGCGGAATTAACCAGCACATGTGAACCATCAATCCACTCTCTCTGCCGCATAACACCAGCATTCCATGACAGCGGATTGAACCAGCCATCTACCGCATTCAGCGATCCAACATCAATAAAATTTATTTTCTCCAACTCCCATCGATCCGAAAATTGGCGCATGGTGACTCCAGGCCCACTCAGCTTCATACCATTTTCGTAGCCCGGCAGCGGATCAACATAATCATGAAAAGTTTCGCGCCATTCATAATCATTGAATGACCGGCCATCTAACTGACCCGACATAACACGCAAGCGGCGATTAAGGTGGCCGACATCCGGAGAAATTGCAGTTATATGATCTGGTGTTGGCGTTGAAGAATCGCGCTGATCATCATCCATCCCTGCTCTGGCAAGCAAAGCTGCTGACAAATCGGCAACCTCCAGATCCTTATCATCAAACACGCCATTCTTATGGATATCCGCCTGCAAATATTGCAAGGCAACTGCCATGTCATCACTGCTAGCCGACTTTATACCTGCCCGCTGCTGCTCTAGCAGTGCCTTCACTTCTGACTGACCAACATTATCTAGCTTTGCTATGCTGCGCTTTAATAATTTTGTCGAAGATGGCTTGTACATTTTTCCATTGATAAGTCCCTTTTGATCCAAAAGTCTTATGGTTTCCACTGGCAATGCATACACATGAAAATTCTCTCTCATGTCATATGTGGGCGTTACCACATCAAGAATATCAATTATTCTGTAAGAGCAATTTTCATCAAAGAAGTAATAATCAAAATGATGCCCCCTTATTTCCCATAAGTGATCTATAAGAAACCGTATCTGTGGCTCAGAATAGACAAGGTTGTATTCCCAGATATCCCTGTCTTCGTTTTCAATGTACTTTCTGGACATCTCATAAAAAGGTGACACGTCAATTACACCACTGAATCCACCTGTCAATCCTTTATAGATGTAGTCAAATGAAGCGCCTTCTTCATTCATATCTGCGTAGTAACTTACTGCCTTTCCCAACTGAGACACTCCATCACCAGTAGTATTTTCAAATCTCAGGAAAGTGTGACCAAACATTGATGATGCACTATTGAGATAAACCGATGGAAAAACCAGCACAAGTTTTCCAACTGGAAATGCGGAACGCCACTGCCGCAATCCTTCACAATCAATAAACGGTTTATTCTGGACACCCATTTTCTGTAGCCACATTCCCCTAGCGGGAAATCGACACCAAGCTTGATCATCGCGCTGAAAGTAGCCAATCGTTTCACGCAGCTCCGCAAGAGGATCACTCGGTGACTTCGACAGAAAAAAGTCAGGATCATCAACTTCACTCAGATATCCATTTCCATGCTTTCTCATATGTAACAGGGCTAACCACTGCTTATCTACGGAAAGCTGGCTCACAGGCACACCAGAGATTGCCGACGTGTTCAAAGAGCAAAAGCATATAGATATCAGCAATATCACTCTACGACGAATAACACACTTCATACGAAAAGATTCTAACTTGATTATTAAGTGAAGTATGTTAGCATCAAAAAAGTCAATGGATGATGACTATCTTGTCATTATCCATGACTGGAACACACACGTAATCAACAAAAACCTGGAGATTTAAATGAATAAGAAGGCATTAACATTGGCCGTTGGTTTTACTATCGCTCTTAGTGGCTGTGCAAGCATAGTTAGCGGCTCAAAACAAAAAATCACTATCGATTCTTACCCGCAAGGCGCAGAAGTACTTATTGCCGGCCGCTCTTCAGGCGTTACTCCGCTTACAATCGATGTTTCAAGAACACCGGAAGAAGTGAAGGACATTACTGTCAAAAAAGAAGGCTATAAACCAGCACAAGTTAAACTGACCTCCAAACTAAACCCATGGTTCTGGGGCAATATCGTCATCGGCGGCGTATTTGGCTCCAGTACAGATAGCTCAACTGGCGCGAAAAATGACTATGAACCAGGCCAGTACATGGTTAATCTGGAATCTGAAAAATAATCGGTTGCCGGGTACAGCCAGATATACTGTACCCGGCTCTCAAACTGCTATGAAAAAAGTCAAAAATAGCGCAGGGTTATTCGTTACTTTTATTTCTTTATCTTCCGTATTCAGTGCGCAATCCTCGCCTATTACCAATGAGTGCCACCTTGCGCCATTGACTGAATTAACCCAACTACCCGAATTACGCAGTACAGAGTTAACTCCAACCAAGACCAATTACGAAAAGTACCTGCTCCGCTATATCTTGCTCTATCATCACAACATCATCATTGATCTGTCACATCACGGCGATGGCAGCCATCTTGACACACTGCATAAAATTATTGGTATTGATAAAAAATATCAGGAATCTTGCGACAAAGAGCTGCGCGATATTGCCATAGAGCATACCAGAACTGCCGATTTTGCAGCCACGATTCTGGATTACCGCCGGAATAAGACCTGAGGAGAAAAAATGTTCAGGATCTACGCCAGCACGCCGGAAAATATGCAGCTGCATGAAATTGCCGCGCATGCACAACGCGCAGAAGCGATGGGATTCGATGGACTCAATATTCCCGACTCGATTCACGATGGCTTGCTGTTGTCTGCACTGGCGCTGAATGCAACAACAAAACTAACAGTCGGCACTGGCGTGCTGGTGGCTTTCCCGCGCAGCCCGATGACAGTCGCGATTGCCGCATGGGATTTACAGCGTTTGTCCAACGGACGTTTTGAACTCGGCCTTGGCACGCAGGTGAAAGGCAACATTGAAAATCGCTACAGCACAACGTGGACAGCGCCGATGCCACGTATGCGTGATTACATCGGATCGGTACGCGCTATTTTTAACAGCTTCCAGCATGGTGTTCCGCTGCAATTCGAGAGCGACAATTATCATTTCACACGTCTGCAACCGTTTTTCAATCCCGGCCCGCTAGATTGCATACCACCGCCGATTTTTATTGGCGCCGTGGGCCCGTTGATGACAGCACTCGCCGGCGAAGCTGCTGACGGGATAATCACCCATCCCACCAACACACCGTCGCGCTATTTGCATGAAGTCACATTACCAAGACTGCAGCAGGGCATCACAAAAGCAGCAAGAAAAAAAGAAGATGTGCGACTGATACTGGGCAATATTGTTGCCACCGGAAAAGATGATGCTGCGGTAACAGCAGAGCGCGAGAAACAGCGCAAGCTACTGGGCTTTCTCTATTCCACACCCGCCTACTGGCCCAGCCTGGAACTGTTTGGCTGGCAGGATAAAGGTGAACAGTTGCTGCAATGCACCCGCAACAATGACTGGCATAACATGGCCAAAATAATTGATGACGAGATGCTTGACACCTTTGCGCCTTGCGCCAGCTATGACACCATTGCCGATGTCATCGCAACACGCTACGAAGCAATAAACGCCACCATCAATTTTCCAGTGCCGGAACATCCGGATGACGATAGCGCTGTTGCCGATGTGATCCGGCAATTGAAAAGCATGGAGTAATGCATGACTACCGGAAAAACGATCTTACCTTTACAACTGCTGAAACTGATCGCTATCGGCCATATTGTCGGCGGCATCACACTATGCCTGCTGTATTTCATTGAGCCAATTCACGCACCATTGCTACAGGCAGCATA
>DATIDQ010000074.1:0-16090 GCA_035456205.1 Pseudomonadales bacterium | reverse complement strand
TACCGTGCAGTGGTGAATGGTTTTTATGCGATTGGTGAATGTGCTTGCGTATCGGTACACGGCGCTAACCGTCTCGGGACCAACTCCTTGCTGGATCTGATTGTATTCGGCAAAGCGGCAGGTAATCACATTGTAGAAACGGTTCGTAATGCACCGGCATCACACAAGATGCTGCCAAAAGATGTTCTTGATGCCACTTTGGCGCGTATTGATCGTCTGAACAATACCAAGTCCGGTGAATATGCGCAGGATATTGCCAATGATTTGCGCCGTGATATGCAAGCGCATGCCGGCGTATTCCGTACACAAAAACTGATGGACGAAGGCGTTAAGAAAATTCTCGAATTGGAGAAGCGCATCCCTCATGTGCATCTGAATGATAAATCGCAAGTGTTCAATACTGCGCGTATTGAAGCGCTGGAACTGGATAATCTGATCGAAGTTGCCAAGGCCACTATCATTTCGGCAGCGGCGCGTCAGGAGTCTCGTGGTGCGCATGCGCATGATGATTGTCCGAATCGTGATGACGTTAACTGGATGAAGCACACCTTGTGGTACAAGGAAGGTAATCGTCTGGAATACAAGCCAGTACAGTTGAAGCCATTAACCGCTGAATCTGTTCCGCCAGTAGCGCGTACTTTCTAAGAGATTATTATCATGAGCGATAAAAGAATTTTTGAAGTTTACCGTTACGATCCGGACAAAGATAAAGAACCGTACATGCAGCGCTATGAGTTGGAGCTGGATGGCTCTGAGCGTATGTTGCTGGATGCATTGATAAAACTGAAAAAACAGGATGAAACCCTGAGTTTCCGTCGTTCATGCCGTGAAGGTATTTGCGGTTCGGACGGTATGAATATCAATGGCAAGAATGGTCTGGCGTGTCTGGTCAGCATCAATAGTTTGCCGAATAAAATTATCGTGCGCCCACTGCCTGGCTTGCCGGTTATTCGTGATCTTGTTGTCGATATGAGCATGTTCTATCGCCAGTACGAAAAAGTGCAGCCATACCTGATCAACAATACCCCGGCTCCGGCAAAAGAACGCAAGCAGTCGCCAGAAGATCGTGAAAAAATTGATGGTCTGTATGAATGTATCCTGTGCGCTTGCTGCTCAACAGCTTGCCCGTCATTCTGGTGGAATCCCGATAAGTTTATCGGTCCATCCGGTTTATTGCAGGCCTACCGCTTTCTGGTAGATAGCCGCGATACCGGGCGTGAAGAACGTCTGGCGAAACTCGATGATCCGTTCAGTGTGTTCCGTTGCCATGGTATCCAGAATTGTGTGGACGTATGTCCTAAAGGATTGAATCCGACCAAGGCGATTGGCCATATACGTAACATGCTGATTTCCAGCGGCACATAATCAGTAGAAACGCCGACTACATGTCGGCGTTTTATTTTCTTGCGTACATAACCTACAAAGGTGATTACTATGACAATTACAGCTGGCGAAAAAATTCCATCCATCAAATTGAAATATGCTTCAGAAAAAGGCCCAGCGGATATTACGACGGATGAAATTTTTAATGGCAAGAAAGTAGTGTTATTTGCTGTGCCGGGTGCATTCACCCCGACTTGTTCTGTTGCGCATCTTCCCGGTTTTGTGGTGAATGTAGATGCCATTAAAGCTAAAGGTGTGGATACCGTTGTTTGCATGGCGGTTAACGATGCTTTTGTCATGGGTGCCTGGGGTAAAGCCCAGAATGCAGAGCACATCCTGATGCTGGCTGATGGCAATGCTGAACTGACGCGTGCGCTGGGTCTGGAGCTGGACGGCACAGGTTTTGGCATGGGCATTCGCAGTAAGCGTTTTGCTATGGTTGTGAATAACGGTGTGGTGGAGCTGTTGAATGTTGATGCAGCAGCACTGGAAAAATCGTCAGCCGAGGCCATCTTGGCTGCGCTCTGAGTTGTTTGACGCTGTAGGGCTTAGCGGATACGCTAGCCCTTGTTTTTATTATGTGAAAGGTGATCCATGATCGGGGTTGGTGGTGCTGGTAGAGGTATTTTGTCGCTGACTATAAAGGACAAAGCTGTCTTGTATGCGGCCTATATGCCTTTCTTACAGGGTGGCGGTCTGTTTATACCGACTAACAAAACCTACAAGTTGGGTGAAGAAGTGTTCATGCTCCTGACTTTGATGGAAGAGCCAGAAAAATTACCACTAGCGGGAAAGGTTGTATGGATTACTCCTAAAGGCTCGCAGGGCAACCGGGCAACGGGTGTGGGTGTGCAGTTCAATGACCCGGACAACGCTGCCCAACGCAAGATTGAAACCTATCTTGCCGGTTCTCTTGAGTCAGATCGCGCTACCCACACGATGTAACCTGTTTGTTTCTTGATTCGCATTGCCATCTCGACCGATTAAAACTTGAACCGTGGGGCGGCGATCTCGCCGCTGCGTTGAGTGCTGCCGCTGAACGTGGCGTGCAACGTTTTCTCTGCATTGGTATTGGCGTTGATAATATTGACCATGTGGTCGGCATCGCTGAACGGTTTCCTGCTGTCTACGCTTCTGTGGGTATCCACCCGTCCGAATTCGGTGGTTCCGAATACCATCCTGCTGATCCTGCGTTGTCAGGCAATATGGGAGAGGTTATCCAGCGTTTACGAAAATTGGCGCAGCATTCCAAAGTCGTGGCCATCGGTGAAACCGGACTGGACTTTTATCACGAAGGCCATGATGCCCAGCCGGTACAAGAAGCACAACTCGGGAGCTTCCGGGCGCACCTCGATCTTGCTAAAGAACTGTCCCTGCCCGTAGTCGTGCATACACGTAATGCCAGACGGCAAACAATTGAGGCAATTCGTGCCGCAAATTCACCAGCGTCAGGTGTTTTGCACTGCTTTACTGAAGATTGGGATATGGCCAGCCAGGCGTTGGATATGGGGTATTACATCTCGATATCCGGCATTGTCACCTTCAAGAACGCGGATCTTGTGCGAGAAGTAGCCAAGCGAGTGCCGCTGGATCGCCTGTTGCTGGAAACGGATTCTCCGTGGCTCGCACCGATACCGCACCGAGGAAGACCCAATGAGCCGCAGTACGTTGTTGATGTCTACCACTATGTTGCAGAGTTGCGTGGACAGCCTGTTGAGCAGCTAGCCGCAGCTGTGTGGACTAATTTCCACCGATTATTCCCCGCCCCGGCGTGAGGGCTAGTGTGTGTGAACTTTTCCATGATAAGTGTGTCGTATCCCATTGAGTAATAAGCCAATTAGGTGTTGAAACCGGTGTCTGGACAAACTTTATTAGCCTCTGGTCTGCCAGTGTTGTCTGGGCGCTACGTATTCATGGCTGTTGTGATAACGGTTCTGGCTGGATTCAGTTGGCAGATAGTGGGGTTGAGGGCTGTTCAGCGTGGTGATTTTATTGATGAAAATGCACTCAAGCTGAGATCTGCAGGAGCGCGAGAAGTTGGCATGGGATTGGAGCAGGTGGCCGCTTTGCATGTATTCGGTGATGTCGCTGCCAACGTTGTCGCCCCGCCTCCACCCGCTGATCTTCCCAAGACTGACCTGAAACTGGTGCTGGTTGGTGCGATAACCGATAGCGATCCGAAAAAAGCTAGCGCACTGATTCAGGCAGACACTCAGACACGGCGCTTTTATATCGGCGACAATATTCCCGGTGGGGCGGTGTTACATGAGGTGCTATCGGACTCTGTGGTGTTAGAGCGTGATGGCCGCTACGAGACCCTGTTTTTTCCTAAGACAAGTGAAACACCTGCACCCATTAAATCCGGTATTGGTGCCAATCCTCCTGCTACCCGATTGGGCTCGGCAGGTGTGGTTGGCACGCCCGCAATCACGCAGCCCATCCTGAAACAGGACCCGGCTTTGCGCGAAAGATTGCAGCGTGGTCCGACAACAGTTCAGTCATTTCCTGATGAAAGATAAATACTTTTCCCTGACGATTAAACGAGATTTGCAGATGATATTGATGGATAAAAAAACTTTCGCCTATCGTGCTGTGCAGTGCGGACTGGTGATGCTTTGTGCGGGATTATTGGTTAATCAGGGTTATGCCCAAACGGCGCCTGTTAATAACCCAGTGTCGACTAACTCATCCGCAGATCAAAAAATTACGGTGGCTTTTGATAATGCCGATGTCAAGGATGTCATTCGCTGGGCATCTGATCTGACTGAAAAGAACATGATTGTTCATCCAGGGGTTGCGGGTAAGAAAATCACAATTGTTGCTGGCGAGCCGATGACTCGAGAAGAAGCGTGGCAAGTATTTTTATCAGCCTTACAAGTGAATGGTCTGGCGGTCATGGAGAGTGGCGATACAGTAAAAGTATTACCCGAGCCTGAAGCCAAGATGGAAAAAATTCCTGTGATGGATGCAGGTGGCAAGCAAGGCAAAGAAGATATTGTTGTACGAATTGTCAAAGTCAAAAATCTTGCTGCACAACAGTTGATAGGCTTATTGAAGCCGCTGACACCGAATAGTGCACATCTGGCGGCATATCCAGAAAGCAATACGTTAATTATTGCGGACAGGGCAGGAAATATTGATCAGATTGTCGACATCATCAACAGAATTGATCAGGCAGGCACTATTGATATTGAAATTATCAAACTGGAATTTGCCAGCGCCAAGGATGTCTCGAAGATATTGACGGAGTTGGTACAAAAGAGTGGCGGAGCTAAGGAAGGAGGTGCTGCGCCACCATCACGCGCATTGAATATTACTTCAGATGAGCGCTCTAACAGTATTTTAATGACAGGTGATCCTGTCATGCGTATGCAAATGCGAAAATTGATCCAGAAACTGGATTTGCCACTGTCTGGTGATGGCAATACACAAGTCGTCTATCTTAACTACATCACTGCGAAAGATATTCAACCAATTCTTGAAGGTGTTGGCGGCAGTGCCAAAAAAGGAGCTGCAAAAGAGGCGGCTGGTGCAGAGGATGTTGAAGTAAATGTTCAGGCTCTGGAGCAAACCAATGCAGTGGTGATTACTGCACCGCCTTCCATGCTGAATACGATGAAAGGGGTGATTGCAAAACTGGATGTGCGTCGTCAACAGGTACTGGTTGAAGCGTTGATTGTAGAGGTGAGCGAAGACGTTGGGCGGGATATTGGTGTTTTCTGGACGGGCCAGGGTGATGCTGTTGGTGCTGTTGGTGCTTTCGGTTCCAATAATGCTTCAGTGACTGGCACAAATAGCTCTGGAGTCGCTGACAGGTTGAGAAACCTGCCGGTGAGTGGACTCAGTGTAGGATTTTATGATGCCGGTGATCTTGTTGGTTTGATACGTGCACTCGAGAAAGATACGAATTCCAATGTGTTATCCACTCCAACTATTATCGCGCTGGATAATGAAGAAGCTAAAATTCTGGTTGGCGAAAGCGTACCATTCAAAACGGGTGTAGAAAATAATAACAATACAACGGTGGTAACTGGTGGTGTCACCACCCCTAACAACAGCGCTTTTAACAATGATTTTGTGCAGATAGAGCGCAAGGATATTGGTGTTGAGTTAAAAGTGACGCCGCGCATCAATCAGGAAGGCGTTTTGACGCTGGAGGTTGAACAAAAAGTGGAAAGTATTGATGAATCTGCCAATGTGGGTGGTGAATCGGGCGCTTCAGATATTATTACTAACAAGAGAGAGATCAAGACAACGGCTCTGGTAAAAGATGATGGTGTATTGGTGCTTGGTGGTTTGATTCGGGATGAAATGGAAACATCGGATAATGGCGTACCCTATTTGAGTAAAATTCCGATACTAGGGCGTCTCTTTCAAGGCACTTCCAAACATTCAGTCAAGAAAAATTTGATGGTGTTTATCCATCCGCGCATTCTGCGTGATGATGTTGATGTAGCCAACAGTAGCCGCCACTACTATGACAATATGAGAAGTAATCAAGAGGATTTTAATGCAGAGGAGTTGAAAGATTTTCTGCGCATTGATAAATCTTCGCCACAACTTGCTCCCTGGGCGAATAAAAACAACGCTGCCAAGAGGTCGTCAGCAGGGCAGTCCGTTCCGACGCCGGCAATGGCGCAGTAACTCCAATGAGCGATCAAGTGCAAATGGTTGAAGCGAATACAGACAACGACGTTGAATCTGTGGTGCGCCGTTTGCCCTTCGGTTTTTCCAAACGCTTTGGTGTATTGGTGGTGCCGGGAAGTCTGAATCCGGTGAAGTTGCTGTGTCGTGATGATGCCAGCCCGCAATCATTGCTGGAAGCGCGCCGAGTAGTAGGCTTGCCGGCAGTTTTTGAAAAAACGGATGCAGCAAACTTTGATGTGCAATTATCGCGAGCGTATGAAAATAACTCTGGCGAAGCCATGCAAATGGTAGAAGGGCTTGGCGATGATATGGATCTCGCCAGCCTCGCTGATTCCGTGCCGGAAACCGGGGATTTGTTGGAGCAAGAAGATGATGCGCCAATTATTCGCCTGATTAACGCATTATTAACTGAAGCGGTGAAGCAGGACGCTTCCGATATTCATATTGAAACATTTGAAAAACGTTTAATTGTTCGCTTGCGTACGGACGGCATTTTGCGCGAAGTAGTGCAACCCAAGCGTGCGTTGGCTCCTTTGTTGGTGTCGCGTATCAAGGTTATGGCCAAGCTGGATATTGCGGAAAAACGTGTGCCACAGGATGGTCGTATTTCCCTGCGCGTTGCGGGTCGTGAAGTGGATATCCGTGTGTCCACAATGCCATCCAACAACGGTGAACGTGTGGTATTGCGTTTGCTGGATAAACGCGCGGGGCGTTTGAATCTTAATGTGTTGGGTATGCAGCCGCGTGATCTGACGTTATTTGCAGAATTATTGAAGCGCCCGCACGGTATTATTCTGGTGACTGGTCCTACGGGTTCCGGTAAAACCACGTCGCTTTACGCAGGTCTCAGCAGTATCAATGATGCAACAAAAAATATCCTGACAGTTGAAGATCCTATCGAATACAACCTCGAGGGTATCGGGCAAACACAAGTAAATATCAAAGCTGAAATGACATTTGCGCGCGGCTTGCGTGCTATGTTGCGGCAGGATCCGGATGTGGTGATGGTAGGTGAAATTCGAGATCTGGAAACAGCGGAAATTGCTGTGCAGGCCAGTTTGACCGGTCACCTTGTGTTATCCACCTTACACACAAACACAGCGATTGGTGCAATTACGCGTCTAGTGGATATGGGTGTTGAGCCATTTTTATTGTCATCCAGTCTTGTGGGGTTGTTAGCTCAGCGCCTGGTGCGTGTGTTGTGTCCTCACTGCAAAGAAGCGCACGTTGCTGATGAGGGCGAATGTTTGCTGCTGCAAGCCGATATTAAAAATCCGCCAACGATTTATCGCGCAAAAGGTTGCTCGCAGTGTAAGCAACTAGGTTATCAAGGCCGTACCGGCGTTTACGAATTGGTAGCGGTGGATGAAAAATTGCGTGAGTTGATACATAACCGTGTTTCGGAAGCTGAATTGACTGCTTATGCCCGCACCAAAGGCCCGGGGATCCGTGATGATGGTCGTGCGCGCATTCTGGCAGGGCAGACTACGGTGGAAGAAGTCTTGCGTGTGACGCAGGAGGAATAAGCGCGTGGCTGCTTTTGATTATGTAGCACTGGACGAACGCGGCAAGCAGACCAAAGGCGTGATGGAAGGCGATAGTCAACGTCAGGTGCGCCAGCATTTGCGTGATAAAGGCCTTGTGCCGCTCTCTGTTGATCCAGCCGCAAAAGCCGCTGGTCATGCTTCAGTAAAAAAATTCAGTTTTGGATTTGGCCAAGCGATCAATGCGCGTGATCTCGCGTTGCTGACACGCCAGATGGCCACATTGGTACAGGCAGGATTACCGATTGGGGAAGTGTTGACGGCAGTGGCTCAGCAAACAGAAAAACCGCGCATCCAGAGCATGATGATGGCTGTGCGTTCCAAGGTGTTGGAAGGTTATACATTGGCGGATAGTCTGGCGGAGTATCCGCGTGCTTTTCCAGGTCTGTATCGCGCAACAGTGGCTGCAGGTGAGCATTCCGGGCATCTGGATCTGGTGTTGAATCGTCTCGCGGATTACACAGAGTCCAGCAAGGAAACCAAACAAAAAATTCAGGGCGCAATGGTGTATCCCGCGTTTCTGGTTGTATTTTCTATAGCGATTGTGTCGTTGTTGATGATCAAGGTTGTGCCGAATGTGGTGGAGGTTTTCAGCGGCACAGGCCAAGCGTTGCCTGGCATTACTCAAGCATTGATTGCTACCAGTGAGTTTTTTGTGAACTGGTGGTGGTTGGTGTTGTTGCTGGTGGCGGGAACAGTGATGGGGCTGAATGCCCTGTTGCAGCGACCAGCTATTGAATTGTCATGGCATAAAAAAATACTGGTACTGCCAATGTTTGGCAAATTGTCACGCAATATCAATACATCACGCTTTGCCAGTACGCTGAGTATTTTGACCAGCTCCGGTGTGCCATTGGTTGAGGCCATGCGTATCGCAGGCGAAGTTATGGCAAATCGCTGGCTGCAGACGCGGGTACGTGAGGCTACCCAGAAAGTCAGTGAAGGTGCGAGCCTTAAAAATGCCTTGCAACATGCAGGATATTTTCCACCGATGATGCTACATATGATTGCTAGCGGTGAATCCAGCGGTGAACTGGATACGATGTTGTCGCGTGTGGCGACCAGTCAGGAGCAGGATCTGCAATCGTTTATCGGGATTGTCGTCAGCATCCTGCCGCCGATTCTGTTGGTGATCATGGCTGGATTGGTCTTAATGATTGTGTTGGCTATTTTGCTGCCGATTATCCAGATGAATAACCTGATTACATGAATACATTTATTACGTGAGGAATTTTTTTATGAAATCTGCCAGAGCAGCGCAAGCCGGTTTTACCTTGATAGAAGTCATGGTGGTTATTGTTATTCTCGGAATACTGAGTGCATTGGTTGTGCCGAATATTCTTCACAAAGCTGGTGATGCGCGCGTCGCAGCTGCAAAAAGCGATCTGGCTGCGATCGGGCAAGCGCTGGACATGTACAAACTCGACAATTCCAGTTACCCCACAGGCGATCAGGGTCTGGAGGCATTAGTCAGTAAACCTTCTGGCTCGCCAGAACCGCGCAATTGGAATGCAAGCGGGTATTTGAAGAAATTGCCGCAAGATCCGTGGCATCGCCAGTATCTGTATGTCAGTCCGGCACAAGGTGCTGCCTATGAAATCAGCACGCTTGGTGCAGATGGTCGTGAAGGTGGTGAAGGTGAAGACCAGGATCTCAGCAGCCTGGATTTGTAATCCGTGCACGATTTTTTATTGTGCAATATTTTGTTGTGAAAAATTCAGGAAAATTTGAATCCGGATTCACGCTGCTTGAATTGATGATGGTAGTGTTTGTGGTTGGTGTTATGGCCGGCCTTACTGTCATGAGTATCGGTGGCAATGCTGAGAGAGAATTTCGTCGTGATGCTGCACGTATCAGGCAGGTATTGATTCTGGCGCAGGATGAAGCGCCGTTTGCTGGTGAAGAAATAGGATTTGCGCTTGATCCTGATGGAGAATCGTACAATTTTCTTCGCTTTGATGAAAAGTCGTTGATGTGGGAGCCTTTGGAAAAAGAGGGTTTCACTGAGCACAAGTTACCGCAGAAATATGAGGTGGAGCTCGATATCTCGGGCGAGCGAGTTGATCTTACCCGCATCTATAAAGAAGCCTACAAAACGTCAGATAAACTGGATAACTGGCTGACAGAGGAGAAGCCTAAAAAAAAGCTTCCTGCCCCATTACTGATCTTTTTTTCGGATGGTCATTACACCCCGTTTCTTTTGCAATTGACCAATCCCTATGTGAAAAACTTTGTGTATGTCATTGAGGGGGATGGGCTAGGCGATATTTATGTTCACGAAGCGCAAGCGGGAAAAAAACGGAAATCATCACGTGACTAATCATCATGGCACGGCATGGCATATGCGTGGGTTTACTCTGATTGAAATCATGGTAGCGTTGATTATTTTTGCCGTGTTGTCTGTCACCTTGTTAGTGCGTTTGGGCGATAGTATTCGCAGTGAGCAATATCTGGAGAGTAAAACGCTTGCCAGTCTTATAGCAGAAAATGTTCTGGCTGATATGCGTATCAAGGAAGAATGGTCGAATGTGCGCAATGATAATAAAACAGTGAAGATGTTTGGAAAGAGTTGGGTGGTTAAAACCACGGTGTCAGATACTGCAGAAGAAAATTTGAGACGTGTGACCGTACAGGTGAGAGCGGACGAAGGGCGCTCCAGTAGTGATATCTATGTCTATTCACTCACCAGTTTTATCGGGCGTGACTGATCATGCACAAATGCCGTGCTGACAAAGGTTTCACGCTGATCGAAGTGATGGTGGCTATCTCGATTTTTGCGGTGGTAGCCGCCGGCGTTTACCGTGTTTTATCCGCTATGGTGGACACGCAGCATAAAGTGGTTGCACACTCCGATGCCTTGCGTGATTTGCAGCGTTCGTTATGGCTGATATCCATGGATATGAATCAACTGGCGATGCGCGATGTCCGCAAGCCTAATAACAATCGCTCGCCGGCATTGATTGCAGATGATAAGGATTATCTGGTGACATTTACGCGGCAAGGATTGAGGAATCCTCTGCTGCAAGCCCGCAGTGATCTTGAGCGTGTCGCTTATTCTATTGGGCCGGTGCCAGACCGTGCTGGTGATCCAGATGAAGAAAAGGCGGATAGAAGACGTAACAAAAAATCAAAGAATCTGTTGCGTCATAGCTGGCCTGCATTGGATCAAAAAGATAATACAAAAGAAACTGTGCAAGTGCTGTTTCGTGACGTGGATGATGTGAAACTGGAATTCCTTAATGAAAAGGGTGACTGGAAAGACGATTGGCCCGACAAGAAAATGGATGACAAGGCACATATACGCACCCTACCAGTAGCCATCAAGTTACGTATAGAAACCGATAAATATGGTGAATTGGAAAGAATTTTTCAGGTTGGTAATGTGGTGCACAAGCAGAAGGTGACTAAAGCAGGTGTTCAGTCTGGCAGTGCTCCGCAAGGAGAGAAGCCATGAGATGCCGGTTGTCATTTCAACGTGGTATAGCGGTAATCACGGTGCTATTGGCGCTGGCTATTGGTGTGTTGATTTGTTCTGAAGTGATTATGCGGGTTTATAACGGTGTAAAACGTTCTGGAAACCATTTCAATACCCAGCAGGGTTGGGAATATGCTCTGGGAGGTGAGGCGTGGGCGCGGCAACAGTTAGCCGCAGATTTTGAAAAAGACAAATCAACGCTAAAGGTAGATCATTTTCTTGAAAAATGGGCCATGCCTTTGCAGAAAATGCCTATTGAGGGTGGGTCCATAGAAGTAGAAATTTATGATATGCAGGCACGCTTTAATCTGAATAATCTGATAGATGAAAAGGGTGCAATTAACACTGCTCAGGTGAAAATACTGAGAGGTTTGTTTGCCAGTCTGGGTGTGCGCCCGGCGTATGCAGATATGGCTGCGCGTTGGGCGAGTTATGCAGATGATAATGACGCCCTGTATGATTCGGAAAAAATGCCTTACCGTGCCGGGGATACCCAGTTTGGTAGTGTATCTGAACTACGCATGCTGAAAGATATTGAAATGAAAGAATATCGGCGCGTGCAGCCATTTCTTTCGGCATTGCCAGTTCCTGTCTCTATCAATATCAATACTGCACCTGTGCAAGTATTGGCCAGTATGACCAATAATACAGAGCAGACTATTGAGCGCCTGAAGTCTTTTGTCGAGCAGCGTAAACAACAGCTGAACGGGTATTCATCGCCCGATGTCTTTGCCAGGTTAGCCAATATTGATGAGGACAGTCTTGAAGACCAATTAGGTGTGAGTAGTGAGTATTTTGAAGTGCGGACGATTGCAGAATATAACGGTCGGCGAGTATGGTTGATATCGACATTGTTTCGTGATGCGCAGACCGGTGAAATCAGTCTGTTATCACGTGACACAAGCCAGCGGTTTACCTTGGGGGACTCAGGGCTCTCCAGTAATTCCAATGCGGATGATGTTGTTAGTGGTAAGAATAGTCGTGATAGTACGGATGATGTCGGGGAAAAAGAGGATGCTGGTAATGAAGATGAGCCCGATCAAGACGA
This sequence comes from Pseudomonadales bacterium, assembly GCA_035456205.1. Classification (GTDB taxonomy): domain Bacteria; phylum Pseudomonadota; class Gammaproteobacteria; order Pseudomonadales; family UBA7239; genus UBA7239. Next base: position 3,993 of record DATIDQ010000074.1, on the reverse strand, counting down.
ACCGGATAAAGAAGATGAGCAATAATGTTGTTGGCTTAAGCAAGATGCAGGTGCAGAAATGAAACAATTCGTAATCCGTGTACTGTGGCCACAGCCGCAGCAAGCTGTATTGCATTGGCAGTGTGAATACTCATCGACCGATGATGTACAAGATGTGCAGCTTGTAGATTTGCAAACAGCGTTTCAACAAGCAGCTGTTAGTCAATTAGCCGACGATAGTGAAGTCATTGTGCTGTTGCCGGGTGAAATGGCTATTCTGAATTGTGTACAAATGCCTGCTCGCAGTCAGCGTCAGGCACTACAAGCTCTCCCTTTTGTCGTGGAAGAACAACTGGCAGATGATATAGAAAAAGTACATCTGTCTGTTGGTGATCGTCGTGCGGATGGCCGTTGGCCTGTGTTGGTGGTTGACCTTGCTATCATGACATCACTCATGGCTATGTGTGAGCAGGTGAGTTTGCGTTTGAAAGCAGTATATGTTGACGCACAAATGCTGCCGGCCAGTGAAGGGCGATTGTCTATTTTAATGCACGGTGATCGCGTGCTCTTTCACGCTGCACAGGCTGTGGCTGTGTTTGATCGCGCTTCCGCTGCCAGTATGATTCATTTGTTACTAGGGGAATCATCGGTTAGCCATGTCCATATCCAGTTTCAATCCGATGATGAAGAACAAGCATTATTGGCACAACAGTTATCCACCGAGTTCAGTGCGCTGGGTGATACGCAAGTGAGCATGGACGCAACAGTTACCACTGTATTGGCTTCTGTACTGTTGCAAACACGAGCATCGGCTATCAATTTGTTGCAAGGACAGTTTACGGTTCGGCAACCATCCGGAAAATTGCCATGGTGGCAAATAGCAGCAGCTGCTGTTTTGTTTGCATGGATAGGGCAGTTGGGATTACAGCTTGGCAGCGGTTGGTATTTTAACTATCAAGCGAATGTTCTGGAAAAATCTTCGGAGGAGCAATATAAAAAACTGTTTCCGGATACCAAGCATGTCAGTAATCCTCGTAAACGTCTTGAGTCCCGTTTATTGGAGGGGGCCAATACGGCAGGAGAAAATTCTTTTGCCAAATTATTCAGTGGTAGTATCCAGGCGCTCAATTCTTTACCCAATCATGCTGGATTGACCATTGAACAGTTGCGTTATGAAGGTGAACAAGGTCAGTTGGAACTGGAGCTGAAAGCGAGTTCGATTGATCAGTTGGATCAGTTCAAACAAGCGTTGGACAAACTGGGGTTGTCCAGCAGAATTTCTTCTGCGAATGATAGTGATGGCAGCATCACTGGACGCATGCAAATTGGTAAAGGAGTGTGAAGGTGAACATGAGCACACTGCAGGAAACATGGTTCAAATTGCGCCAACGCTTTGATGGGCTGCCATCCAATGACAGGCGTGCGTTGTTGATTATGGGCGCAGTGATTGCGTTATCAGTATTGTATTTCTCGCTGTCGTGGACGCGCACTTACCAGCAGTCGGCCATTACCCGCTATGAGGATGTGAGTGAAGATAACCGCTGGATTATGCTCAACCTGCCACAGATCCGTAATCTGGCCAATGCTGCCACAAAGCCCGCAGCATCCGGTTCTGCGGATGCTTCGCTGATCAACCGGGCGACCACTTCAGCCAAGCCATTCGGCATCGTGTTCAAACGCTTCCAGCCGGAAGATGAAACAGGCTTGCGCTTGTGGATTGAGGATGCGGAGTTTGATCAGTTGATGCGCTGGCTGGCGGCGCTGGAGCAGCAGGGCATTCTGCTGGATCAGCTGGATATTGATAAGCAGGCCAAGCAAGTAGGCGTAGTGGATGCGCGGGTACTGTTATCCATAAAACCGTGATACCCATCACGTTTTTATGGTCTTGCTGAGTTGCTTTGGGAAAAAACTTTCTTTTATGGCGGATTGGGCCTATAAAGTTTGGGTCTTAATTACAGGAGTAATACCAATGAAAGTATTCAGCAAAACATTAATGGCCGTATCCGTCATGCTGGCCGCTAGCGGCGTCAGTACTGTGGCTATGGCCGGTAGTACCACCATGGTGACCCTCACCCCTCAGAAAATTGTGGGTAATAATAGCGGCGCTGGTGGCAGCACGGCGGTGGCGCTTTCCAAGGGTGGAACCCAGGCTGCTTTCACTTCCTTCGCATCCAATCTTACATTGCAGGATGGTAACCCTGCGTCGGATGTTTTCTTGCGCATTGGTACCAGTGCCTTCCAGAAAATGAGTGTTAATAGCCTTGGGCAGGATGCAAGGAATTCTGCTGCGAACTGGTATGACGGGAATAATTTTTCCAGTAGCAGTAATGCTGCGATTTCATCAGATGGCAAGTTGGTGGTGTTCCAGTCTGATGCAGATAATCTCGACAGATTGACACTGGATACCAATAACAACACAGGATCTGGCACGCAAGGCGATGTGTTCCTGCGTGATGTCAGCAAGAAAAAAACCTATCGCTTGAGTGGCATTGTGGATGGTGCAGATGGTTCCATCACACCTAATTTGCTGGATGTGGATGGCAATCCGGTAGTGAGTGCTGATGCGCCATGGAAGGTGATTACTGAGGGTAATGCGCAGAGTGCTAACCCTGCCATTGCTGGCACACTCAAACAAGCATGGGTTGCATTTGAATCACAAGCCACCAATCTGGCAGTCAGTTATAGTGCTCCTCCCATTACTCTTACCCCTTTCCCCACTACCGCCAGTCGTAGCCATATTTATGTTGTGGATACGAAGACCAAAAAAATTGAACTGATTGATGCTACGCACGATGTGAGCGGTAATCCTTTGGTCGAAGGTAACAACAACAGCAGCAATGCGGCAATATCGCAGGATGGTCGTTTTGTTGTATTCCAGAGTGACGCCAGCAATTTAGTGGCAGCGCCAGTAACAGCAAACAATACAGATATTTTTGTGTACGATCGCAAATTATTTACCATGTATCAGATCAGTGGTGTGTTAGGCGCTGTGTCTCCTACAGGTGGTTATGCTGTTGCAACAGAAGCGGATAACAGTAGTGCTGTTCCTTCCATTGCGGGTGATGGAAAAAGCAAAACCAAAAGTTACATGATTGCTTTTGAATCCCGCGCGACCAATCTGGATACCATCCCCGTTGTAGACAACGGCACTGATCGGGATGTGTTTGTTGTCCAGTTTGCTGCAACCGATACCAAAAATGCGAATGCTGCATATGAAATAAAATCAGTGCTGCGTGTCAGCTCGCCGATAGATGCCGTTACCGGGTTGCCTACTGGAGAAGGAACATCACAGGGAAGCGGTACGGCTGCTAACAGCAGGGCTCCGGTTATTGCAGGCACTGATCTTGCCTATACAGTAGCATTCCGCTCGACGGCAGATAATCTACTTGCGGTAGATCCTTTACTGCCTTACTGGAACGAAGACACCAATAATCTGCAAGATATTTATGTCTATAGCAGTAAAACCAAAACTTTCCAGCGTGCCAATGTAGATGTAACTGGTGAGCAAGGAACAGCAACAGCTAACAATCCCGCCATATCGCCCGATGGTAAGGCAGTGGGTTTTGATGCTAATGACAGCTATCTGACCCCCGATTCGTTGGGTGCGGGCACACAGGTTTACCTGCGTAAACTCTGATCAGTGCTGTCGTTGTAATAAAAAAGCCCGCATCTGCGGGCTTTTTTATTGGAACCAATTCACATTCTCCCAAGATTTTCCGGGACATTGCGCAAGTAAACCTCTTGCTGCGGAAAGGGGATGTTAATGCCAGCCGCCTTGAATTGGTTATAAATCCCGACACAAAGCCGGCTATTGATGTCATTAATCATTTCGCCATTATTGACCCAGGCGCGCAATTCAAAATCCATGCTGCTGGGAGCAAAACGTACAAAATATGCAACGGGAGCAGGATCATCCAGAACGTCACCGTTGTCACGTGCAACACCAATGAGGGTATTAATAGCCAGTTGGGGATCGGTGCCATAAGCCACGCCGATAGCGATGGTAATGCGGCG
>DATIDQ010000073.1:0-7674 GCA_035456205.1 Pseudomonadales bacterium | reverse complement strand
GCATGCAATAAAGCGCCTTTGTTGTAATCCGAGAGCACAATCACACCAACATGCGAAAACAAGGATTGCGCACGTGTGGCCAGTGCAGCGCTGTCCTGTTCAGAAAACGCCTCTTCAAAATCCATGCGCAACAATTGCTGGTGACGGCTGATCACGCGCAACTTGGTGATGGTGGGATGCGTAGTCACTGTTTCAAAATTGCAGTGCACTTGTGCGGCCTGCAATTTTTGCATCAACACTTGCGCCGCCTCATCATTACCCACTAAACCGAGCAGTGAAACACCACCGCCGAGCGCAGCGATATTGAGCGCCACGTTACCTGCACCACCTGCGCGGTCTTCTTTCTGCTGCACCTGCACAACAGGCACGGGGGCTTCCGGCGATATGCGCGCAGTGGCGCCATGCCAGTAGCGATCCAACATTACATCACCCACCACCAACACTTGTGCATTGTTGAAATGGGGTAAGGCTCCAGGCTGCTTTTCAATCTGCATATTTTTTCCATTTTTTAAAAACTGCATTGCCAAAATAAAACGACAACCCTATATAACCACTACATGTACAGCATCACCATTTCATAAATGACCGCTGGCCTTTCCTGGCCAACAATATGAATCGCACCTGCTAATGTGACCTGCGTGCCTTTCGGGCCACCTTCCACACTGGCTACACGCATATGCTGGTGAATAGTGGAACCGGCTGGAACATTGCCGGTAAAACGCACCTTGTTCACACCATAGTTAACCGCATTGCGATAACCGGTGATCTCATAAGCAGGCGGAATACGCATCTGCGCCATCAGCACGAGCGTGAGAAATCCGTGAGCAATCGGCGCACCAAAAGGACTTTCTTTTTTGCAGCGCTCCACATCCAGATGAATCCAGTTGTGGTCATTGGTCAGGTCGGCAAAACGCTGGATCACATCCTGGGTCACGGTAAAGTCATTACTCCACTCACCCCATTGTTCGGAAACAATTGCCTGTAAACCGGTTACATCATCAAAGCGGTACTGTTTTATTGACAGGTCATTCATACAACGGCCATCCACTACGAAAAGGCTAATTCTAGCAGTCTGTACCGCTATAATCGCATTCATTCCATTCAGTGGACTGCACCACTCCATGACAATCCTGTTCGGCGGCTCTTTTGATCCGGTACACGAAGGCCATCTGGAAACCGCTGCCGCATTATGCCGGCAGCTCGGCGCCTCCACTATCGCGCTGCTACCGGCTGCGTGCTCGCCACTGAAACCCGACAGCACGACGGATGCACACCGCCTGGCGATGCTGAAACTGGCCATTGCAGACTACCCCGGCCTGATTATTGACGAACGCGAACTGCATCGCCCACCACCTTCCTACACCGTAGACACCCTGCAGGCAGTGCGTGCAGAAATCGGGGCGAACACACCGCTGGTGTGGGTGATGGGACTGGACACTCTGACCGGATTGCCTCAGTGGAAACACTGGCAGACGCTGATTGATCTGGCACACATTCTGGTGGTGGAGCGCCCTGACGCCAAATGGCCACAAAACGGGGCTGTAGCAGATTGGCTAATGACCCTGCCGTCCGTGGCTAGCGTGGATCAGTTACAATGCGAGCCCAAGGGAAAACTGGCGCGTCTGGCGTTACCGCCGCAACCATTTTCCTCCACTGCAATCCGCGCAGCATTGCATCAGCGTGGCACAAATCCAACTAAACCCGACGGCCTGCCCGAAAGCGTGTGGCAGTACATACTTCAACACGATCTCTATTTGTCCGACACCGGATCTGACAATGGATGCGAGGCTCTATGAAAAAACCATCTTCTAAAAGACCAGCCGCTGGCAAATCATCTTCTAAAGCATCAACGGCAAAACCATCATTGCTACAAGTGATCGTTAATGCGTTAGGAGATCTGAAAGCACAGAATATTGTCACGCTGGATGTGGCGCGTCTCACTGATGTGACAGACACGCTGATCATTGCGAGCGGTTCATCCAACCGACAAGTGCGCGCATTGGCACAACACGCTGTTGAAGAAGCCAAGAAACAGGGCATGCCATCCATGGGCGTTGAGGGCATGGATAGTGGCGAGTGGGTGCTGGCAGATTTTGGCGATGCTGTATTGCATGTGATGCAACCGGAAATCCGCGAATTCTACGATCTGGAAAAATTATGGCGTTCAAACGAGACGCCGACAGAGCCAACCAAAGAACCCGTGAAAAAAACTGCGAGCAAAACCACTGCTGATAAAAAATCTACCGCAAAGAAATCAGCTCCTGTTGTAGAAGCAGAATACGTCACACAATCTGATGCTGCCAAAGCACGCAAAGCACCCGGCAAACCCAAAGTTGCACCTTCTGCCGTTGGCAGAAAAAAACCGGCCGCAAAAACTGCACCACCAAAAGCTGGTGTGCTAGCAAAAACCGGCACTAAAAAACCGATTGTTTCAAAAAAAGTTTCTGAAAAAACCACTGTAAAGAAAGCTACAGCCAAAAAAGTTTCGGCACCAAAAACAACAGCAAAACCGATTGCTCCAAAACTGACAACGAAAAAACCCGCAACGGCAAAGCCCGCAGCCAAAAAACCGGCAGCGCGTAAACCCGGGGCCAAATAAACGTCTTTCTGCATGAAACTGACCATCGTCGCTGTAGGAACCCGTATGCCGGATTGGGTGCAAGCCGGCTACAGCGAATATGCCAAACGCCTGCCACGCGAATGCGCACTGGAATTAAAAGAAATTCCACTGGCGACACGCGGAAAAAATGCTGATATCGCCCGCGCCATTGAAAAAGAAAGTGAAGCCATGCTCGCCGCCATTCCAGCACAAGAGCGCGTCATCGCACTGGATGTTCTCGGCAAACCCCAAACCACGGATTCACTCGCCAACGCTTTACGCCACTGGCAAATGCAAGGCGGCAATACCAGCTTGTTGATCGGCGGCCCGGACGGCTTATCTACAGAGTGTTTGAACCGGGCTTCACAACGCTGGTCTTTATCCGGGTTGACGTTGCCGCATCCGCTCGTGCGCATTGTGCTGGCTGAGCAGCTGTACCGCGCCTGGTCATTACTCCATAACCACCCGTATCATCGCTGAAGGTACGCCGTGGCTATTGAACAATCTCATTACGCAAAAAACATCGTCTTTAAAGATACGAATAGTGAACGCAAACTGTTTGCTAACCGTTTGCTATTCAGCGTCTGTCTGGTATTCACGCTCTCACTGGTGTTGCTAGCTCGTTATTATTTCCTGCAAATCCTGCAGCATGAACACTTCACCACACAATCGGATGCCAACCGCATCCATGCAATGGCGATTCCTCCAGCACGCGGCGTTATCACCGATCTGGAAGGCACGGTACTGGCACAGAGCAAACCAAGTTTCACACTGGAAATCATCAAGGAACGTGTGCAGGATATCGATTATACCTTGCGCGAATTGCAACAACTGCTGCAGCTGGATGCTAGCGAAATAGAACGGTTCCGTGAACGACTGAAACGCAAGCAGCGGCCGTATGAAGGCATCATGTTGCGCAGCAATCTGGATGACGAACAAATTGCCCGCATTGCAGTAAACCGCTATCGACTTCCCGGTGTAGAAGTAACGGCAGAGCTGGTACGCGATTACCCATTTCATGAATTATTCGGTCACAGCATTGGCTACGTTGGTCGCATCAGCGAAAAAGAGCTGAAAAAAATTGAAGCCGAGGGCGACCTCGATGACTACTACGGCGTGTTTTCAATGGGCAAAGTCGGCATTGAAAAATATTACGAGAAAGAGTTACTCGGTATTCCCGGTGCCCAGAATGTTGAAACTGATGTACGGGGACGCATTCTGCGCACACTGGATCGCAAAGATCCGGTGCGCGGAAAAACACTGACGTTGTATCTCGATGTCAAAATGCAGCAAGCAGCAGTCGATGCATTAGCCGGACGACGTGGCGCCGTGGTCGCCATCGAACTGGAAACAGGTGGTGTGGTAACGGCTGTCAGCAATCCATCATTTGACCCCAACCTGTTTGTCGCCGGTATCAGCAGCAAGGATTACAGTGCTCTGCGTGACTCACCGGATCTTCCACTACTCAATCGCATGATCGCCGGCGAATACCCGCCCGGATCAACCATCAAACCGCATCTGGCATTGGCTGGACTCGAATACAACATCATCACACCGGATTACCAGATTTACGATCCCGGTTTTTTCCAACTGCCCGGCCAGACACATCAATTCCGCGACTGGAAAAAAGGCGGCCATGGCGGCGGGATCAACGTGCATATGGCCATCGGTCAATCCTGCGATATCTTTTTCTATCAGCTGGCCAATCGCATGGGCATAGATCGTATGCATGATTTTCTGCAGCCATTTGGTCTCGGGGAATTGACGGGAGTCGATCTCAGCGGTGAACGTAAAGGCGTGCTGCCATCGCGCGAATGGAAAAGGAAGCGCTTCAAACAGCCCTGGTATCCAGGCGACACCATCAACGCCGGCATTGGCCAGGGCTATCATCTCGCCACGCCCATGCAACTGGCACTGGCCGCCGCCACGCTGGCTAAACGCGGCATCCGCATTCGTCCACATCTGGTTAAAGCGATTGACGGTGTCGATGTTCCACCGCAATTTTCTCCGCCCATTTTGCTGCACAACCCGCATGACTGGGATGTTGTTATCGGCGGCATGCATGAAGTGGCACAGGGCGATCGCGGCACCGCGAGAAAAGTTTTTCATGATGCACCTTACACAGTGGCCGGCAAAACGGGTACCGCACAGGTTGTCGGCATTGCCCAGAATGAAAAGTATGATCTGAGCAAACTGGCCGAACGCCAACGCGACCACGGACTTTTTATTGCCTTTGCACCGGTTGAAAATCCGAAGATAGCCATTGCGGTGATTGTAGAAAACGGCAACAGTGGTTCTGGTGCAGCAGCGCCGGTGGCGCGCAAGGTACTGGATGCCTGGTTGCTCGGCCAAACTGCACCCACTGCCGCAGCGCCAACTACTGAAGCGCCAGAAAACGGAGCTGGTGAGTAACCACATGATGGAGAAGCAACGTGGCCAGTCCTGAATTTATCCGCCAGCTGCCGTCAACCGGCGCGATTCACCGCACCATCTGGCAGCGTATTCATGTTGATCCGATCCTGTTTTTACTGTTATTGATGATCAGTGGGTACGGTCTTTTTGTCCTGTACAGCGCCGCTGATGATCACCTGATCGCCATGGAAAAACAGGGAACATTTTTTGCGCTGGGTTTTGTGGTGATGTTAACAATGGCGCAGATCAGCCAGAGCCACTGGCGGCTGCTCGCACCGGTCATTTATGGCCTGGGTGTGATTCTGGTCATTGCGGTTGCGCTATTCGGTGAAATCTCGATGGGTGCACAACGCTGGTTGGCCATACCCGGCCTGCCCCGCTTCCAGCCATCGGAAATACTCAAAATCGGTCTGCCATTGATGTTGGCCACCTATTTTCACAACCGCAGTATTTCTCCACGCTTCAAACATGTTTTCTGGTCGCTGATCATGATTGTTCTGCCTGTGGCATTGATCATTGAACAGCCAGACCTCGGCACAGGTATGCTGGTATTGGTGTCCGGTGTAATCGTTTTATTCATGGCCGGAATTGGCTGGGGCTACATCATCACTGCACTCACTGCTGCTGCTGCACTGGGGCCCGTCATGTGGTTTATCGTGATGCATGATTATCAGCGCCAACGCGTGCTGATGTTATTCGATCCGGAATCAGACAAGCTGGGCGCCGGCTGGAATATTATCCAATCACAGACGGCCATCGGATCAGGTGGCTGGCTCGGCAAAGGCTGGCAACACGGCACGCAATCACAACTGGATTTTTTACCGGAAGGCCACACGGATTTTATTATTGCTGTGTTATCCGAAGAATTGGGTTATCGCGGTGTACTGGTGCTGCTTTCCATCTATATGCTGATTGTGGCGCGAGGTTTGTGGATCAGCCTGCACGCGCAGGAAACGTTCGGACGCTTGCTGGGCAGCGCCATCAGCATCACCTTTTTTATATACGTTTTTGTTAACATGGGAATGGTCGCAGGCCTGTTGCCAGTAGTGGGGGTTCCTCTACCACTCGTCAGCCAGGGAGGGACTGCAGTCATTATCCTGATGATAGGTTTCGGTATGTTGATGGCCATCAGCACCGAAAAAAAGAGGTCGTCCTACTGATGTTTTTTGTATCTGACGTTGCTTCATTTGCCCGCCGTTGCAGTCTGCCATTCATGTTGGCCGCCAGCGCAGTAACGTATGCCGGAGAATATGAACAGCGCGAAGATGTGCAGGTTTTTGCACAGGAAATGCAAGACAATCACGGTTTCAAAAAAGCCGACGTACTCGCTGTACTGGCTCAGGCAGAAAAAAAACAGGCCATTCTTGATGCCATTGCCCGGCCGGCAGAAAAAGCCAAACCGTGGAAAGAATACCGCAAGATTTTTCTGACCGACGCCCGCATTGATGGCGGCGCTGATTTCTGGTCAACGCACGAACAAGACCTGCAGGAAGTTTCTGAACGCTATCAGGTCGAGCCGGAAATGATTGTCGCCATCATCGGTGTAGAAACATCCTACGGCAAAAATACTGGCAGCTATCGCGTGATCGATGCGCTGTCGACACTCGCGTTTGACTATCCACCCCGTTCACCATTTTTTCGTCAGGAACTGCAGAATTTCCTGTTGCTGGCACGCGAACAGAAACAGAATCCTCTTACATTAACCGGTTCCTACGCCGGTGCGATGGGCTATGGCCAGTTCATGCCATCCAGCTACCGTAACTTTGCTGCCGATTTCAATAGCGATGGCTTTGCAGATATCTGGAAAAATCCGCCGGATGCCATCGCCAGCGTCGCCAACTACTTCAAGAAACACGGCTGGAAAAAGGGTGAGCCCGTGCTCGCTCGCGCCAGCGTAGCGCAGGATTTTGATACCACCCTGTTGAGCAATAACTTCAAACCACAGTACTCGCTGCTGGAATTGGCACCCCGTGGTGTTGCACCCGTGATCGGCGGCCTGGGTACCGCACGCAAGGCCGTGCTGCTCAGTCAGGAGGGGGATTACGGTACGGAGTACTGGCTTGGCTTTGACAATTTCTATACCATCACCCGCTACAACAACAGCAGCATGTATGCCATGGCCGCTCACCAACTGGCCGAGGCCATCAAGTCAGAACACAACCTGCGCCAAAAACAGGCGGCAACAGCCGTCAACCAATAGAACACAAGCAATCGCAACAGGCGATCGCACAGCAAGCCCCGCACCCCTTTACGGAGCCCATGGTGATGAGCAACCTGCAAAAACAACTGTACCCCCTGAATCTGGTAACACACCTCATAGTCTTGCTGGCTGTGTTGCTGCTGAATGGCTGTAGCAGCAGTAGCACCGACAGCGGTCCCGGTGGCCGCTATGCCATGCAGCACGACGCACCACCTGATGACGGCATCACGCTGGACCCCAACAACATACCGGACGCTGTGCCCGTTCTCGAACCCCGTTCAGCAGCAGGCAACAAATCGCCCTACACCGTGTTGGGCGAAACCTATGAAGTCATGCCGGAAAGCAAAAGTAATGGTTATACCGATACCGGCAAAGCCTCATGGTATGGCAAGAAGTTCCAGGGCTATAAAACATCAAATGGTGAGATCTTTGACATGTACAAAATGTCTGCTGCTCACCGTTC
>DATIDQ010000072.1:0-2187 GCA_035456205.1 Pseudomonadales bacterium | reverse complement strand
AAAATGGTTTTCGCAGTGTGGTATTGGGTTTGTCTGGCGGTATTGATTCTGCATTAACATTGGCGATTGCAGTGGATGCCCTAGGCGCAGAGCGTGTTGAAGCTGTGATGATGCCTTATCATTACACCGCATCCATGAGCCTTGAAGATGCAGAAGCTGAAGCGCTGGCGTTGGGCGTGGAATATTCGGTGATTTCAATCGAAGAAGCTGTAACAGCTTTTTCGGGCATGCTGACAAACAGTTTTGTCGACCAACACCAAGCGCACGCGCATGATACGACTGAGCAAAATTTGCAGGCACGTTGTCGTGGTGTCGTGCTGATGGCGTTATCGAACAAGAAAGGTAGCTTGGTGCTGACAACCGGAAACAAGAGCGAAGTAGCGGTAGGTTATTGCACGTTATATGGTGATATGGCGGGCGGTTTCGATGTGTTGAAAGATGTGTTGAAAACGCGGGTTTATGCTTTGTCGCGTTATCGCAATACTGTTTCGCCAGTGATTCCGCAACGTGTCATTGATAGGCCGCCTTCAGCAGAATTGGCGCCTGACCAGAAAGATCAGGACAACTTGCCGCCTTATGATGTGCTGGATGTAATCTTGCAGAAATATGTCGAATGTGACGACAGCGCTGAACAGATTATTGCCGCAGGTTTTTCAGCGGAAGATGTTAATCGCGTGATCCGGTTGGTGGACATGAATGAATACAAGCGGCGTCAGGCGGCTATTGGCCCGCGCATTACACAGCGTGGTTTTGGTCGGGATCGCCGCTATCCCGTCACCAACGCCTGGAAGCCCGGCGTATAAAATTCTACTCGGATCCTTCGTAATCCTTTGCTTCTTTGGCATACAACTTGCGGGTATCAAAACCAGCAGGTTCGCTGTGCCCCAGTAAGCCCGCAGTGGCAATATTCAGCCAGTCACGTTTTTCATTTTCCAGATCGTCCTGATACTCAAAGTTGCCGTCTTTATCCAGGTACGGATAGGTCGGGTAATTTGCTTTCAGAATCACCAACGCTTGCTCAGACAGATCATCCAGTCCCAGTGAATGGTAACCCTGCACCATGACAGCAAGGCCGTCTGGTACAGCCGGAGACTCCTGAAAGTTTTCCACTACGTAGCGACCGCGATTCGCCGCTGCCAGCCACGCGCCGCGTTTGAATAAGTAGTTAGCTGTATGGATTTCATAACGTGCCAGCAAATTACGCAGGTAGATCATGCGTTTGCGGGCATCTGGTGCGTATTCACTATTCGGGAAACGGGTGAGTAGATCCGAAAACTCTGCAAAGGATTTTCTGGCTGCACCGGGATCACGCCGCGTCATATCCGTGGGCATGAAGCGCTCCAGCACCCCCTGACTTTCAGTAAAAGATGAAAGCCCTCTGATGTAATAAGCGTAATCAACTTGTGGGTGCTGTGGATGCAACCGGATAAAGCGGTCTGCGGCGGCGCCTGCTGCTTCGGCTTCGCCGCCCATGTAGTAGGCGTAGATGATATCCAGCTGGGCCTGGTCTGAATAACTACCGAAGGGATAGCGTGCTTCCAGTGCCTGGAAATACTCGACAGATTTGTCGTATTTGCCCTGATTCATGTTGCCGCTGGCTTTTTGGTACAGCTCGGCTTCTGTGAGATTGGGGTCGATTTCATCGCTGCCGGAACAGGCAGCCAGCATGATCGAGAGCAGCAGGATGACGGTAATTTTGCGCATGGAATCCGGAAAGCCTCCTGAAAGAGGCGCTATTTAACCACAGCACCTTCATGAACACACCTCGATATCAATTGCTTGGTAGACTGGCGCCATGAATCAAGTACTTACCTGCCTATCATGAGTGAACACGTCCAGCACAAGGCAATGGTGCTGCCCGAACAGGCAGGCCAGCGCATTGACCAGGTGGCAGCAGAGTTGTTTGGCGAATTTTCCCGTGCGCGGTTGCAGGAATGGATCAAGTCTGGCCACCTTACCGTGGATGGTGCGGCTGCGCGCTCCAAAGACAAGGCGCAAGCAGGAAATGTATTGGTGTTGGATGCCGAGTTGGAGCCGCGGGAAAACTGGGCGGCGCAAGAATTAAAACTGGATGTGGTCTACGAAGATTCGTCGCTATTGGTTATCAACAAACCTGCTGGTTTGGTGGTGCACCCTGGCGCCGGATCGCCGGATGGTACCTTGCTGAACGCGCTGCTGTTCCGCGAC
>DATIDQ010000071.1:0-3976 GCA_035456205.1 Pseudomonadales bacterium | reverse complement strand
TGCACGAGGGCGAACAGGCTTTGAAAACTGCGACTACCAACCCACTCAGTTTCTGCGCACAGCATGGTCACTTTGCAGCACAGTAGACAGCAGCACCATCGACATCGATCGATTTAAAGGCAAGGCTTTTGGCGAAGAGCTGCGTCGGTTGCGCATTGCTGCTGTGCAGACTATTGCTCAACCCGAGAAAAACTGACATGACAACGAAAGCCGAAAAACAACAAAATCCAGTTGCCCTGATAACTGGCAGCGCACAGCGTATCGGAGCAACCATTGCCAGAAAATTACATGCAGTCGGTTACAACACAATTATTCATTACCGCAACTCAACGACACAAGCCGAAGCTCTGACTGCAGAACTGAATGCAATGCGTGAAAATTCTGCCGTCTGTATTGCAACAAATTTGGATGATATCGATTCCATTCGAGGACTGGCAGAAAACGCATTAGCAGCATGGGGACACATAGACACCTTGATTAACAGCGCGTCAAGTTTTTATCCGACACCACTTGGCAGCACGACAGAAGCACAATGGAATGACCTCATCAACAGCAATATGAAAGCGCCCTTTTTTCTTGCTCAAGCACTGGCTCCAACGCTAGCAAAACAACAGGGAACCATTGTCAATATTGCCGATATCTATGCAGAAAAGCCTCTCACCAAACACACTGTTTACTGCATGGCCAAAGCTGGCAATATTATGCTGACGCAATCATTAGCGCGGGAACTGGCACCGCATGTGCGCGTTAATGGTATCGCGCCCGGGGCAATTTTATGGCCAGAACATGGCGGAGCAACAGAACTCGCAGCTCAAGAAAAGCTTTTAGGAAAAATCCCGCTAGCGCGCACCGGCTTACCGGAAGATATAGCAAATACTGTGCTGTTTTTATTGCGTGATGCGCCGTATATCACCGGTCAAATTATTACAGTCGATGGCGGCCGCAGCATACATTTCTAGCAGGATTTCATACCTGCATGACAGACAGGACAATTGGCATCTTTTTTAAGCACCAATGTGCGCCACTCCATCGAACGAACATCCAGTAACAACAAGCGGCCATCCAGTGGCTCACCACAAGCAGCGATAATTTTTAATGCCTCCGTTGCCTGCATCGCACCGATGATTCCTACCAATGGCGCCAATACACCGCTATTGCTGCAAGTGAGATCTTCTTCTGTATTGTCTGCGCCATACAAGCAGACATAACACGGACTAGCATCATACAAATTAAATACTGCAATCTGGCCCTCGCTCCGTATTGCTGCACCGGATACCAACGGTTTTTTGTGCAACACGCATGCCTGGTTGATGGCCAGTCGCGTTGTGAAATTATCCGAGCAGTCCAGCACCACATCTGCTTTTTCAACTTGCTCAACAAGCATTTCACCTTGCAAACGCAAGGCAAGAGGTTCTATAACTATTTCGGGATTAATGTTGCGCAATGTCGCAGCTAACGAAGCGGCTTTTGGTTTACCGACATCAGCAGTGCCGTGACCTATTTGCCGTTGCAAATTCGTAAGATCAACGACATCGTCATCCACAAGAGTGATATGCCCAACACCACTGGCTGCAAGATACATCGCTGCCGGGCAACCCAAACCACCAGCTCCAACAACTAATGCACGCGCATTGTTCAAGCGCTCCTGGCCGGCAATATCGAAACCATCCAGCAAAATATGGCGACTGTAGCGCAGCAACTGTTGATCATTCATACTCATTGCCTGTTGCTCTGCCAACGTGCAACAACAACACGTTCATTGCCACCGTAATCCGGCACCGTTTGCACATCGACATAACCCAACTGTCGCAAATAATTTCGCATCTTGTCAGCTTGTTCAAAACCGTGCTCCAACAACAACAAACCGGTATCACACAAAAAGTCCCGCGCCTGCTCTGCAATAGCAAACAGATCGGCATAACCATCATCTTCTGCAATCAATGCACTGTGCGGTTCAAAGCGAACATCACCGCGCGCAAGATGCGGATCAGTCGCTGCAATGTATGGAGGATTACTGATAATAAGATCAAAACGCGCATCAGATACCCGTGTGTTAGCACGCACTTCTGCAAACCAGCGGCTTTGATAGATATGCACATTATTTAATGCCAGATTATTCATATTCAACGTTGCCAATGCCACAGCATCAATTTGCACGTCTATCGCTTCAATATGCCAGTCCGGCTTTTCTGAAGCGAGCGCCAATGCGATGGCCCCGGTACCCGTGCCGAGATCCAACACAGTCGCCTGTTCTTTTATGCAGCGCTGCAAGGCAGTTTCAACCAGCATTTCTGTATCAGGACGCGGGATTAATGTGCTGTCGTTGACAGACAGCAACAAAGACCAGAATTCCCGTTTGCCAATGATATATGCAACGGGCTCACCCTCTTTGCGCCGGGCAATGTAATGACAAAAAAGATCACGTGTTGTATCGTCAATCACTTCGTCACTGTATGCAAAAAAATAAGCGCGGTCACAATTGAGAACCGCGCCCAATAACACTTCAGCATCACGCCGCGGATCTTCACTAGCATCACGCAACTCGTCCTCAGCGCGACGCAGGTGATCAGCTATAGTATCTGCAGCAGGATATTTCATTCGTTTGCCAATGCTGCCAATAAATCCGCTTGATGTTCACTAACAAGCGGCTGGATCACCGCATCAAGCCCGCCTTGCATGATTTCATCAAGTGAATACAGTGTCAGATTAATGCGGTGATCCGTCATTCGACCTTGTGGAAAATTGTAAGTCCGTATGCGCTCGGATCTATCACCGCTGCCAACCAGATTGCGTCGCTCGCTAGCCTGTTGTTGCTGTTGTTGCTCCAGCGCACTGCTATACAATTTCGACGCTAACAACGACATGGCTTTTGAACGATTCTTGTGTTGACTGCGTTCATCCTGGCACTCAACCACAATGCCACTGGGAATATGCGTGATACGTATTGCCGAATCCGTTTTGTTGACATGCTGACCGCCGGCACCAGAGGCGCGAAAAGTGTCGATACGCAAATCATTTTTATCAATATCCACGTTCTCCACTTCATCCAGCTCAGGCAGTATTGCCACCGTGCAAGCAGACGTGTGAATACGCCCTTGAGCTTCAGTGGCAGGGACACGTTGCACGCGGTGCGCACCCGATTCGAACTTCAAGCGCGAAAAAACATCTGCACCGGAAACCCTTGCAATAATTTCTTTGTAGCCACCATGCTCCCCCGGCCTCTCGCTAATACTTTCAACACGCCAACCCCGCACATCCGCATATCGGCTGTACATACGAAACAGGTCGCCAGAAAAAATAGCCGCTTCATCACCGCCTGTACCCGCCCGAATCTCAAGAAATATATTTCTGCCATCATTCGGATCTTTAGGTAGTAATAGCGCCTGTAATTCCAGTTCAATATTTTGTTGTCGAGCATTGGCTTCACGCAATTCATCTTCTGCCATTGCTTTCAATTCAGCATCACTATCCTGCAAAAGTTCACGCGCTGTATTTATATCTGCTACTACTTGCTGGTAAGCACGATAAGCCTGTACAACCAACTCCAGCTCTGAAAACTCGCGCGAGTAAAGCCGAAACTTTTCTTGATTGGCAATAATACTCGCATCGCCAAGCAACGCTGCCAACTCCTCATGGCGCTCAGATAGTGTTTGCAGTTTTTGCAGGATGGACGGCTTCATGAATCATTCCAGATAACACAGCTGCCCATTGTATAGCCGTTTATCAGGGGCAGGAATCGTGGAATAATGCCGAGAATCCGCCGGGTATACATATGCCTCTCAAACCACTTGATATTGCTGGCAATGCTGCCGCTTGGTTAACCGCATCATTTGCTGTTGCATTGGCACTCATCACGCTGTGGTTTTCCCGTCACCAGCCCATCGAAATGGATCTGGCGATGATGCATTACACCGCATTCCTGATAAACGAAAAGCACCTGTTACTTTATCGCGATATTTTTGAAAACAACCTACCC
>DATIDQ010000070.1:0-5811 GCA_035456205.1 Pseudomonadales bacterium | reverse complement strand
GACAAATATTGACACCTGGCTAGCCGAGGTGAGGAGTCGGCCAGAACAATCGCTATTGCTGGGAGTGCGCCGTGACGGTGCCATTCTGGATATCCCGGTAACCCCGGCACGGATAACCGATAAAAAAGGGCTTGTAGTAGGACAAATAGGTGCGCAGGTGGGTAATCCCCCATTAGATAAACAGTACATCCGGCACCTGGAATACAATCCCCTCCAGTCATTGTGGCGCAGCGTAGAAGAAACAGGCAAACAGACACGTATCTTGCTGGTAACGCTGTACAAGTTGGTAATGGGCAATTTATCGCCAAAGAACTTGAGTGGTCCCCTTGGCATTGCTAAAGTGGCCGGCGATTCAGCGGGCAGAGGCGTCGTTGAGTTTTGTTATATGCTGGCGATTTTCAGTATAAATCTTGGGGTGATGAATCTGTTGCCCATCCCTGTACTGGATGGAGGGCATTTGTTGCTGAATCTGGTAGAGGCAATCAAGGGTCGCCCGTTGTCAGAAAGAATGCAGGCAGTGGGCAGCCAGATCGGATTGATAATGATCGTTAGTTTGATGTTATTTGCGGTGTACAACGATCTTCTCCGATTCTAGTGCGCAGTTTGGTGACGTTCTCATAGCATCAGTTATTTATGTGACAGCTTTTGCTGCCGGTTTCCACAGGGGATTTTGAGTGATAAATGTAGTGAAGCGTGCCGTTTTTTGTCTGCTGCTGATAGTTGTGCCGACAGTTTACGCTCAAGGTGGAACAACAGGTTCATCCGAATCCAGACCGGAAGCGCAAGGCGTGTTCAGAATTGCTGATATTCGTGTCGATGGCTTGCAGCGAGTTTCTCCGGGAACAGTCTTTGCTGCACTTCCCGTTAATGTTGGCGACGAACTTGATTCCAGTCGTTTGCAAGAATTGACGCGAGCATTGTTCCGCACTGGCTATTTTGATGACATCCAGATCAATCGTGATCGTGATGTATTGATCATCAAAGTGGTTGAACGTCCGACAGTTGCAGAGATCAGTATTTCTGGAAACAAGGTTATCAAGACAGAAGATCTGACTAGCGCACTGAAAAAAGCAGGGTTGGCTGAGGGGCAGATCTATAAACCATCGACTCTGGATGCAATGAGTGCTGAGCTTGAGCGTCAGTATGTTAGCCAAGGTCGCTATGGCGCCAAGGTTAAAACCAATGTGAATGAGTTGCCACGAAACCGTGTGGGCCTGTCTATCATGATAGACGAAGGTGAAGTGGCAGCGATCAAAGCCGTCAATATAGTGGGTAATAAAGCATTCCCGACTGAGGAATTGCTGAAGTTCTTTCAGTTGGAAACAACGAACTGGTTGTCGTGGATTAGGGATGACGATAAATATTCACGGGAAAAATTGACAGGTGATCTGGAAAAGTTGCGCTCATTTTATATGGATCGTGGATATTTGCGATTTAATATTGAGTCAACGCAAGTGTCGTTATCTGATGATAAGGAATCCATTTTCATCACCATTAATATTCTTGAGGGTGATGTCTACAACGTCAGTGCAGTCGAATTGTCGGGTGAGCTGGTCGTGCCGGAAGATGAAATTCGCAGCCTTATTATGTTGGCGCCTGGACAGGCTTTTTCCCAGATAAATTTAACTGAGTCGAAAGATGCGATTAGCAAGCGCCTTGGTAATGAGGGCTACACATATGCTGATGTGCGTGTTATTCCGGAAAGAGATGATTCAGCTAAAACAGTCAAGGTAACTTTCTTTGTCGACCCTAGTCATCGCGCTTATGTGAATCGTATTAATTTCAGGGGTAACACCAAGACTGCTGATGATGTTTTACGCAGGGAAATGCGGCAGATGGAAGCCGCAACAGCGGATACGGCAAAAATTGAACAATCAAAACAACGATTGGAACGACTCGGATACTTCAAGACTGTTGATGTAGCGACCACGGATGTTCCCGGCACCGGTGACCAGATCGATGTGGAATATACCGTCGAAGAGCAATCATCAGGCAGTATTGGTGCCAGTGTCGGTTTTGCGCAGGATGCCGGAATAATTCTCGGTGCCAATGTGCAGCAGGATAATTTCTTGGGCACGGGTAAACAGGTCGGTGTGGGAGTTAGCACGAGTAGCTATACGGATCAGATCAACTTCAATTACACCGATCCTTATTACACGGTGGATGGAGTTAGCCGGGGATTCAATCTTTATTACATTACGCGTGATCTTAAAGAGGTTAACGTGGCAAGTTATTCCGTTGACAGTTACGGGTTGGATATGAATTTTGGTTACCCTTTATCAGAAATCGAGCGACTGGGTTTCGGTGTGGGTTATGCCAACAACCATATCAAAGTGGGCTCGGCTCCAGCACAAGAAATTTCTGGAACACCTATATATCCCGATCCTTCTATTGATTATGTCAAACCCGGAGATTTAGCAGATTGTATTGACTTGCCTTCAGCTGGTACCCCTTGTATTCGCCAGCCGTGGACTGCTGGTATGGAAGTGAACCCGGTCTATAAAGGCTTCCTCAATAAATATGGCGATACTTTTGACGATATCAAGTTGACAGGCAGTTGGAGCCAGTCAACATTGAACAAAGCGCGTCTGGCTACACGTGGGCATTCGCAAACGGTGGCGCTGGAAGGAACGGCGCCGGGTGTCAGTGACCTGGAGTACTGGAAAGCCAGTTATCGAGGACAATATTTCAAACCCATAAACGATACGTTTACTTTGCATTTCCGCGGGCGTTTTGGTTATGGCGCTGGTTATAGTGGCACGGATGAATTGCCATTCTTTGAAAGTTTTTATGGTGGTGGTTTTGGTTCTGTGCGAGGTTACAAGCGCAATTCTCTGGGGCCGCGCAGTACACCGGCGGTTTATTACCCTTATTCAGTTTTGCCTAATGGCGAGCTGGTATACTTGTCCAATGCCTCCGGCACTGCGCTACAAAAACTGGGGAACCCGGACGGAAACGATGACCCGATCGGAGGAGACATGATTCTTGATGGCAGTGCGGAACTCATTTTCCCTATGCCTTTTGTGAAAGACCAGTCAGCCATGCAGCCTTCCATTTTTCTTGATGCGGGTAACGTTTTTGGCACCCAGTGCTCCAGCCCGTATGGTATTCCACAGGTAAACTGCAGCAACTTCGACTTGGGTGAATTGCGTTATTCAACAGGCGTTGGCTTGACCTGGGTAACGGGCTTTGGGCCACTGACGTTTAGTATCGCCAAGGCGTTGAATTCCGGTAATTATGACGATACCGAGGTATTCCAGTTTTCTTTAGGGCAGAATTTTTAACAGAATTCTTACATTTGCTAGTGTAGATTTCCATACTTCTTGACACCGATGGAGCCAGATTGTGAATAAAATGATGAAAATGATGGTTATTAGTGCTGCTTTGGTAGCTGCTCCTTTGGCTTTTGCAGCAAAAGAGAAGGTGGCTGTATTTGATATGCAGGAAGCTATTTTGAATACCAATATGGCCA
Source organism: Pseudomonadales bacterium (assembly GCA_035456205.1). Taxonomy (GTDB): domain Bacteria; phylum Pseudomonadota; class Gammaproteobacteria; order Pseudomonadales; family UBA7239; genus UBA7239. Next base: position 2,339 of record DATIDQ010000070.1, on the reverse strand, counting down.
AGGCTGAAATGCAGGCTTTTAAATCGCGTTCTGATATTTCTAAGATGATCAGTGATGCAGATAAGCTTAAAAAAGATATTGCTGCGCTACGTACCGAGATCAACAAAGGTGGTGCCGGAGCGCAAGAAAAACAGAAGAGTGCGGAATTCAAGCAGGCAGATTTAGAGCTTATTGTACGAAAGCTCAATTCAGAACAGCAGGCTGCAGGTAAAAAAATAATGGATGAGCTTGGGCCGCACCTTGAGTCTGTCGTACAAGGTATCGTAGATGCGGAAGGTATTGGTTTGCTGTTAGATAAAAGAGCAGCTGTTCACACTGATCCTTCCTTTGATATCACTGCCAAAGTGACCGAAAAGCTGAATGCTACTGGCAAATAATAATGCAGCAATGCTACACGCTGACTGATATTGCCGAGCGTTTTTCCCTTAGGTTACAGGGGCGCTCGGGTCTTTTAGTTGATCAAGATATATCTATCAGTGGGTTGGCAACTTTGTCTTCTGCAGGAAGATCACAACTCAGTTTTTTTTCCAATGTAGCTTATCGTGAACAGTTACAGAACACTCGTGCTGCGGCGGTTATCCTGAAAGAAAATGCTATAGAGGATTGCCCGGTTCCATGTTTGGTGACGGACAACCCATATTTAGCCTATGCAAAAATTTCTGCTTTATTTGATACAAAACCCGTATCGGTTCCGGGGATTCATCCTTCTGCCTTTGTGGATCCTTCGGCTTCTGTGGCGGCATCAGCGAGTATCGGTCCGCAATGTGTGGTATCTGCCAATGCATTGATAGGTGAGGATGTAGTGCTTAATGCCGGATGTGTGATTGGCGAAGCCAGCGTTATTGGTGCGCAAGGGTATTTACACAGTCGCGTGACAGTGTGTCATGGAGTAACTGTAGGTGACAATGTTGTTATTCATAGCGGCGCAGTGATTGGTTCGGACGGATTTGGTTTTGCGCCGGATTTTTCGGTTGCTGGTGGTTGGTGCAAGATTCATCAGCTTGGCGGTGTTGTAATAGGCAATCGGGTAGAGATTGGCGCCAATACATGCATTGATCGAGGTGCGCTGGATGATACAGTCATCGGTGATGGCGTCATTATCGATAATCTGGTGCAGATTGCTCACAACGTTAAAATTGGTAACAACACAGCTATTGCTGCCTGTAGTGGAATTGCGGGCAGTACAGAAATCGGCCAGAATTGCACAATTTCCGGCGCTGTTGGTATCGTCGGACATATCAAGATTGCAGACCGTGTTCATATAACAGCGAAAAGTCTTGTGACGGGCTCTATTAACGAAGCTGGTTCTTATTCATCGGGTACAGCTTTATCACCAACCACAGCATGGCGCAGAAATGCTGTGCGTTTTTCCCAACTCGAAGGCCTTTTTCAGCGTGTGCGTACGCTGGAAAGCCATCGCACTGACTCCTAAGGTTTTGCTATGTTGATGGATGTAAAACAGATTCGCGAATATTTACCGCACCGCTATCCTTTTTTGTTGGTGGACAGGGTAATTGAATTGACAGAAGGTGAATCGATTGTCGCATACAAGAACATCACAATTAATGAAGCTATTTTCAATGGACACTTTCCCGATATTCCGGTATTTCCTGGTGTGCTGATTATTGAAGCTATGGCGCAAGCAGCCGGTATTCTTGGGTTCAAAACCATGAATAAAAAACCGCAAGATGGATCCATCTATTATTTTGTGGGTGCGGATGAGGTCAGATTCAAGCGTCCTGTTGTGCCTGGTGACCAACTGCGTCTTGAAGCAAAAATTCGTTCTGAGAAGCGCGGTATCTGGAAGTTTGACTGTCGGGCGCTAGTCGATGGTGAATTGGCTAGTGAAGGTACTATTCTTTGTGCTGATCGCAAGGTTTAAGCGGTTTTTTTGAGGCGACCATGATTCATCCAAGCGCTATTGTCGACCCATCTGCCAAGTTGGCTGACGATGTTGTTGTTGGTCCGTGGACTATTATCGGACCTGATGTTGAAATCGGAGAAGGCACTCAGATTGCGTCGCACGTTGTATTGAAGGGCCCCACTGTTGTTGGCAAGCATAATCGCATTTTCCAGTTTTCTTCTGTGGGTGAAGATACTCCGGATCTCAAATACCACGGTGAAGCGACCCGTCTGGTTATTGGTGATCATAACGTAATTCGCGAAGGCGTTACGATTCATCGTGGTACCGTGCAGGATCGTGCCGAGACGACAATTGGTAACCATAATTTACTGATGGCGTATGTGCATATCGGGCACGATAGCGTGATAGGTCATCACACTATTTTTGTAAACAACACTGCGCTGGCAGGGCATGTGCAGGTTGATGACTGGGCCAT
>DATIDQ010000069.1:0-5865 GCA_035456205.1 Pseudomonadales bacterium | reverse complement strand
ATGGTGGCGGATCGTCTTGAAATTGAAGATCTGATCACCGATTACGCAGCGATTATCGACAGCGGTGAAGTTGATAAACTCGACGATATTTTTACGCCGGATGCCGCTATTGATTATTCAGCCATGGGTGGTGCCAAAGGTGCGTACCCTGAAGTAAAAGAGTTTTTGCGCAAGGCGTTGAAAGGTTTTAAAAACACGCAACACTTGATTAGTAACTTCGAGATCAAGCTGGATGGCGATCGCGCTACTGGCAAGATCATGTGCTTCAACCCGATGGAAATGGATTCAGGTGAGCGTCCTGCGATTCCTGTTTTCTTTATCGGTTTGTGGTATCACGACGAGTATGTCAAAACGCCAGCTGGCTGGCGCATTGCGGTGCGTTCAGAAACCAAATCCTGGACGCACAACCTGCCATCGTTTATGAAATTGTAAAACTCACCGTTCAAAAGAAAGGTTGTCAGCGGAGGCAATCACCTCCGCTTCGCCTTTTACCACCACCTCATCGCGCTGGTTGCGGCCTTCGCATTCGATGGTCACCAGTTTCACGCGATCTTTTTTATCCATCACAGTTAAAGTAATGGTGATGGTGTCGCCCAGTTTTACCGGTTTGGAAAATTTCAATGTCTGGCTACGGTACACGGAGCCAGGGCCCGGCAGCGTGGTGGCAATGGCTGCAGATATCAGCGCGCCACTCCACATACCGTGTGCAATGCGCTCGCCAAATGCGGTGGTCGCGGCGTACTGCGCATCCAGATGCACAGGGTTGTAGTCGCCGGATGTTTCAGCAAAGAGCTGTAAGTCACGCTCGGTCAAGGTCTTGCTGTATTGTCGCTGCATACCGGTTTCAATGTCGGCGAAGGGTATGTTGTGAATGGTGGTTTTTTGAATCGCGGTCATGCTGTAAGTGCCCTCATAAGCGGCTACTATAATACGACAAGAGATGCAGGGGATGCTTTATGGCATCACACAAAATAACATCCGTGATGCAGGCAATAGATGCTGCCCGCGCGGCAATGGATTATCCCGACAGTCTCGCGCTGGTTCGCGAAACCATTCCCGATGTATTGATGCGCGCTGTAAAAACCTATGCAGATAAACCGGCCTATACCTGTATGGGGCACACACTGACGTATGCAGCACTTGATGCATTGTCTCTGCAATTTGCTGCATATTTACAACACTATACTGATTTGCAGCCGGGTGATCGCATTGCCATCCAGCTGCCTAATATCCTGCAATATCCGGTGGTGGCATTCGGTGCGCTGCGTGCTGGCATGATTGTCGTTAATACCAACCCTTTGTATACCGCACGTGAAATGGAGCACCAGTTTATTGATTCCGGTGCCAAGGCAATTGTGATTCTTGCCAATATGGCGAATAAACTGGATGACATTCTGCCCGCAACAGCGCTGCGTCATGTGATTGTTACCGAATTGGCAGATTTGCACCCGATGCCACAACGTTTTCTGCTGAATACAGCTGTGAAATACATCAAGAAAATGGTGCCGGCCTATCATTTGCCGCATGCCATATCGTTGCGCCAGGCATTGGCGCATGGTGCGGAATCACATTTCACGCCTGTGACCAGAAAAGCGGATGATATTGCTGTGTTGCAATATACCGGTGGTACAACAGGAATTGCCAAAGGGGCAATGCTGACCCATACCAATCTGTTGGCGAATATGCAGCAATGCGCTGTTTTTATGGAGAAAGCCGGTATTGGCAATGGTGTGGAAATTGCCGCTGCACCTTTGCCGCTGTATCACATTTATGCATTCATGTTGCATTGCGTGCTGATGCTGGAATCCGGTAATCATTCATTATTGATACCCAATCCCCGCGATATAAAAAGTTTTATCAAGGTGATGGCAAAGCAGCCTTGCACGATATTTATCGGTATCAATACATTGTTCGTTGCCTTGTTAAACAATGAGCATTTTCGTCAGCTGGATTTTTCTGCATTGAAAATAACCTTTTCCGGCGGCATGGCGTTGACAGAGGCGGCAGCAAAACAATGGGAGGAGGTCACCGGGTGTGCTGTGCTGGAAGGTTACGGGCTGACGGAATCCTCACCGGTCCTGACTATCAATCCTCCCGGGCATATCAAACTTGGCACTATCGGTATTCCTGTGACCAGTACGGCCATTTGTATTATGGATGACAACGGTATCGAGAAAGCGGTGGGTGAAGCGGGTGAGTTGTGCGCGCAGGGGCCGCAGGTAATGAAAGGTTATTGGCAACGCGAGGATGCAACCCGCGACACGATAGTTAACGATTGGTTGCATACCGGTGATATCGCCGTAGTCGATGCCGATGGTTATATCCGCATTGTTGATCGCAAAAAAGATATGATCATCGTTTCCGGTTTCAATGTGTACCCGAATGAAATTGAAAACGTGATGAGTACACATCCGGATATTATTGAATGCGCAGCGGTAGGTGTGCCGGATGTGGAAAGCGGTGAAGCGGTGAAACTGTTTATCGTGTCGCGCAGCGCTATGCTGGATACAGAGCAGGTAAAGGCTTATGCACGTGAGCAACTCACCGGTTACAAAGTGCCGCGTTATATCGAGTTTCGTGATGAGTTACCGAAGTCCAATGTGGGGAAAATCTTGCGGCGCGAATTGAGGGGGTAGGTGCAGGGGGGAATAAAAATTTATACCCGCTCCCAGCGTTCAGTACCTGTATTCACTTCATAACGCGCCCACGCCGCAAACTGTTTGCGTTGCATGACACTGATCTCGCCTGTATTTGCGCCGGCAATCGTTTTGTATATCACCTGTTGTTTGCGCGCTGCAGGTTCGCTGCGATCAATAATCTGGCGCACAGCCCACGCTGAACCGGATAAGCCATTGCTGTAAAACGCACCGGGTTTCAGATTTTCTTCTTCAATGTGTGTGTTTTCCTGTTGCTGCGCCAAGGCTTGGTACACTTGTTGCAGTTGGTCATCACTGATATCAATCATCGCGTCTATATCATTCAGCGCTGCGGCAAGATGTCTCTCGGTAAACGGCATTTCCTGTTCCAGTTGTGCAGTTTTTAACGGCTGTGTTGCGAGATGGGTATGCATGTTGGCGGGATAGCGACGCCATGGAAAAGGCAGGTTCAGCACATAGGTCAGCAGGACGATAGGAAACACATTCAGCCATACTGGATTCAATACAAATGTCCACGGTGTGAGTGCGTCAGGTTGTACCGCTAACACGGCAGATAATGCGGTTGCTCCACCGGGAGGATGAATGCATTTGCCTAGATGCATCACACCAATTGCCAGCGCCACTGCCAATGCTGCAGAGAGATTGCCGCCACCGAGTGTGTGTACAACAGCAAGTCCTGCCAACGCAGAAACCGTGTGTCCACCCACCACTGCCCAGGGTTGGGATAACGCACCATGCGGCACGGCAAAAACCAGTACGGCAGTGGCGCCTACGGAAGCAATCAGCGCAGGATGATAGTCAGCTGTATGCGTTACTTGCGTGGCAATCCACGCAACAATGGCAATGCCGATTGCCGATGTGATCACCGCAACAAATTGATCGCGCCAGGATGGCGTATGAGCAGGCACGCCCATAACGTGCTTGATGTTCCACCAGGTTTTTTTCATGATTTTTTTTGCTGCTCAAGTTCGGCGCGCCATTTTTCTTCGCGTTGTATAACGTGTTGTGTGCCGGTGAGTATGCCGCGCAGAATGCTCAACTCCATCTGGTCCGGGCGAATGCGTGAATACAGGCGGCGCAAGCGCGTCATGGTCTGGCGCGGGTTCTCGCGTTTGTGGAACCCGAGATCTACCAGCGTCTGCTCCAGATGCTCGATGTAATACTCCAGTTCCTGCGCTGTAGCGGGTGCAATATCCCACTCAGCCCATTCAGGTTTTGCCGGTATATCTGCTTGCGCCAGTGCCGCCTGTCTCAATTCATAACACACTACTTGTACGGCGGTGGCGACATTCAACACGCTGTAAACAGGATTGGCAGGAATATGCAGATGTGCATGGCAGCGCTGCAGCTCTTCATTGGTCAGCCCGCGATCTTCGCGCCCGAACAGAATGGCTACCGGATGCGATGGTGCTTCACGCACCGCGTGTTCACCGGCTTCGCGGGCGGTGTGTAAAGACCAGGTGATGGCGCGTTCGCGTGCGCTGGTGCCCAACACTAGGCCGCAATCGCCAATAGCCTCGTCCAGTGTGCTGACCACGCACGCGTTTGCCAGCACATCCGTGGCGTGGCCTGAGCGCCAGACGGCTTTATCTGCCGGAAAATCCTGCGGATTTACCAGATAGAGTTGTGACAGCCCCATGTTTTTCATTGCGCGTGCTGTGGCACCGATGTTACCTGGATGCTGGGTATTGATCAGCACAATACGAATATTGGCTAGTGAGGAGGCGAGGGGGTCAAGCGGTATGTTTTCAGTCATAAGCCATTAAAAATGCGCGTTTTATCATGAGGCGCGCAGTCTAGCAGAAGATAAAAACGCAGCAGAGTAAACCGCCGGTTCCAGATTGACGCTCAGGGGAGCAGTCAGTAGAATGCGCCCCCTCAGTGAGGTGCTTTAGCCCAATCTGAATGTCTTTATCGGGGTATAGCGCAGTCTGGTAGCGCGCCTGCTTTGGGAGCAGGATGTCGGGAGTTCGAATCTCTCTACCCCGACCATTTCCCACTGGCAGTTTCGTCATCAGACTGCTTGTTAAAGGTCCTTTAGATCATCCCCCTGCTTTAGCGCCCGTAGCTCAGTCGGATAGAGCATCCGCCTTCTAAGCGGATGGTCGGGGGTTCGAATCCCTCCGGGCGCGCCATTTTTTCCGGGCCTTTGAGCTTCATCAGTCGCCAACATCAAAAATGCCATTCGGGACTTACGACGCTGTCGCTTGTTGTGTTGACTTTGCCATGGTTAATTTGCCATGATGATCCGCATGAACTCATTCACTCTCATCGCCATTCCAGCAACACGCGCAGCAACCGCCGCGCGTGCGCGCAGCTGTGTGCCAGCGATCTGGAGAGAATGATTACCTGATTAATTCTTACTTCCAAAAGCCGCTGAGCACTCCACTCAGCGGCTTTTTTTATGCCTGTTTTTTGAATATACGACGAGGAAAAATATGAATACTTACTGCAATGCCCTGATGGAAGTCACTGTCCGGCCATCTGTCACTATGGTGGAAGGTAAAGGATCGTGGTTAAAGGATCACACGGGAAAACAGTATCTGGATTTTGTGCAAGGCTGGGCAGTGAATTGTCTTGGGCATTGTCCAGATGTTGTGACGCAAGCGGCAATTACTCAACTGAACAAATTGATCAGTTGCAGTCCCGGTTACTACAACGCACCGATGATGCAGTTGGCTACACGCATTGCTGAATTGAGTGGGCTGGAAAAAGTATTTTTCACCAACAGTGGTGCAGAAGCGAATGAAGGGGCGATCAAGCTGGCCAGAAAGTGGGGGCAACTGCATCGCAATGGCGCTTATAGCATTATCACCTTACAAAACAGTTTTCATGGCAGAACGCTGGCTGCGATGTCTGCTTCCGGTAAACCGCAGTGGGAACCATTGTTTGAGCCTAAAGTACCGGGTTTTATCAAAGTGCCCATCAATGATCTTGCTGCAGTTGAAGCAGCGATAACCGATAACACGGTTGCCGTGATGCTGGAGCCTTTTCAGGGAGAAGCTGGTGTCATTCCTGCAGAAAAGGAATATCTGCAAGCGTTACGTGCGCTGACAAAACAGAAAAATATTTTGCTGATTCTTGATGAAATACAGACGGGAATTGGTAGAACGGGATCGCTATTTGCGTTTCAGCAGGCAGGTATCACGCCAGATATCATGACGTTGGGCAAGGGGCTCGGTGGTGGCGTGCCTCTGGCAGCACTGGT
>DATIDQ010000068.1:0-3159 GCA_035456205.1 Pseudomonadales bacterium | reverse complement strand
CAGTTTGCACCGGATAAATATTGAAACAGGTAGCCGCGCCCGTACAACAGGATAAGAAGAGACACAGCAACAAAACTGGCGCAGTAGCGGACTTCGGGCACACCTTGCACAGAGAGCGCAATCATCATCAGATACACCAGTACGCCGGCCATGATGCCGGCCATCCAATAGCCCCAGGCGATCTGCTGTACCTGTATCTGGCTGTAGGTTTGTTCGTCGGTGAGATACGGATTTAGCAAAAGCAGATAAGGCGTGTGTAAACGCAAATAAATCGTGCGCGCCTGATCGTGCGGAATGTCCAGCCGAAAACCGATATCGTAATAGGGCCAGCGTTGATGGGATTCATCCTGCCAGCGCTGGTCTTGCGGCATATCATCTTCCGTCATGCCATCTTGCAGTATGCCGCCAGCCAGTCTGATGACATCAACATGTTGGCCTTCCCCTGCGCGGTTGTAGAGCACGTCGGCTTCGGTATACAGAGCATCGTTGAGGCTCAGTACCACAGCATTTTTACTGGTGTTGTTAGCAATCCGGATACGCAGCCACACCGGACCGGACTGAAAATTGACGGCGGTATCATCGTAGCGACGAAACTCGTTTTCATAGGCGCCCGCCAGCAATTTTTCAGGGCGAATAGCGGGGCCGTCAGTCAGAAAATCCATCTGGCCTGACAGCATTAAACGTTGGCCGTCAGTCAATATTGCAATGGCATTGGCTGCGTGGGCACCGTGCGCAAAAAACCACAGCAAACCGAGCGCCGTGCATTGCAGCCAGGCTGTACGGAGGCGGGTAAAAAACAGGCGACGTCGTGTCATGACAGGAGGTTAACACAAGTTTTTCCACTTGCCTGCCGCCCGAATACAAGCAGAAAGTTGCAAAAGATGATAAAACGGGCGCAGTCGTTGCGTCACACCCAACCCACCGTCACAAGAGGCAGGCCATGCCCAACAATCCGGACAAACATTCTCCCACTACCAGCAAGCTGACGGCTCGTCTGGAGCAGGCGCGTGATGCATTGAGTGAGCGTTTGCTGGAGTCCGGACAGAGGAAGGTGCAAGCATCCGTCGAGACTGTTTATAACGTCGTTTTTACCGGCAAATTGACGCTCAGTGAGGCGCAGGCCGTTGCCAACATGGCCGGCTTTTTCAAAACAGGAGCCGACAGTGCCAAGCGGTTATTGCAGGCCGGCCGCATCCTGAAAAGTTATCCGAACAAAGCCCAGGCAGACAAACTGGCCACGCTGTTAACCCGCGCGGGCGCCGAGTGTCGTGTCGCAATGGAAATACCGGAAGAGGCTGATGCGCCCACTGCCATCCAGAAAGTGGCTTTTGCGCTGCAGGCTATCAAGATCCCCGTTATTGCGCTGCCGGATTATCGCCAGATCGGTCGCAAGCAATGGGTCGCTGTGGGTGGTGGATGTCTGGTCATTGTGGCGTTGATTTTATGGTCCGTTTTACGCGCACCGACGCTTCATGGTGACTCAGCCGCTGATTATGAAAAAAGTATCGAGCGGATGCTGGTGCACGCCGATCCCGGGCAAACCCATGCTATCGAAGCAGCCATCGCCTTGTTAACCGAATCCTCGCGCAAAGCACAGGGCGAAAGTAGCAGCACGAATCCGGATACCGCCGCCCGGCTTATTTATGCGCCCATTGCAGGCAAAACAGCGCTGGAAATTCTGGCGTTGGCCGAAGCGCGGCTGGAAAAACAGCGTGCAGCTTTTCGGCAGGGTATCGCGGATGCGGACCAGAAGCTGGCAGGAATTAACCAGCAGCTGAAAGATATTGCCCCCGGCAATCTGGTGATTCTCGGCAAGATCGATGTGGTATCCGCCGCGTTTGGTTGGCCTGTGGGCGCGCCATCGCCCACGTTGGCTTTTGCCATCCGCAACAACAGCAGCGAAGTGCTCATGCGGGTTTATCTGCAGGGCTATCTCTACGATGGCACTGGCAAGTTGTTGGTGAGCAACCCTGTCACGTATTCCATCGCTACGGGCATTGCTCCGGGTAGCGTGGTTAACGCCACACTACCTACCCAGAAAGATAGTCCGTGGGCTATTCCTGTTGCATATGAAACGAATGGTTTGACACTCAAGTTGCGCGTGGCCAATGCCGATAATCTGCAAGGAAAATCATTGGGGATTGATTACCGTCCGCTGGAAGCGGATCAGCAGCGCTATATGGATTGGAAAGTGAAAGTGCAAGCGCAACTGGATGCAGTGAAGCTGTAGAAAAGGTGCCGGAGGGATTATTTTTTAACCACTTTCTTCGGTCTTCCTCTCGATGCATAACCCACAGGTACACTCAACCTACTTGCTATCCGTTCACAAAACCTGGCGTCACCCAAGGGATGCGAATAATGCGTCGCTTTACGGATGGCGTGTAAGTCTTCATCAAGCAACACCGTGTTGAACAAATCACGATAACCAGCCGTGCGTTCTTTGTTGTCACTACCAAGGCGCAAATATTCTTCGTGCGGCGTTAGCCATGCGCAGCTATCGTCCCATGCATTCACGCCATAGCTAGACCAGCGATATTCCTCCGGTCGTTTTACCATACCAGCGGTGACGGGGTTCATTTCAATGTAGCGATAACAAGTGAATAAATAGCGTTCGCAATCTACGGCGCTAGCCTTGTGTCTGCCTTCCCATACTGTGCCGCTACGCGCATAGGTTTTGTTCATGTAATATCCGTAACGGCTGGCCACAACACTCATCAAACGTGAAATGCCTTTTTCGCATGAGGGCGTGAGTAACAGATGAACGTGGTTGGTCATCAACACGTAGGCATGTAAGCTGACTGAATATCTATTCAGGCAATCTTCTAACAGTTCAAGGTAATAGAGATAATCTTGCTCAGCAAAAAAACAGGCTTCACGATTATTGCCGCGTTGCACAATATGAAAAGGCAGGCCGGGGATGTACATCCTTGCACGTCTCGGCATAGCAGTTCCCTCCGCTATGAATGAGTGTTCAGTTTACAATGGAAAAGGTGCCGGAGGGATTAAAAAATGCACAGGGCGGAAAAGGTGTCGGAGAGATTAAAAAATGAACAGCAGGGTTGGTCAAAAAATAATCCCTCCGGCACCTTTAATGCCTGTAATTGGAAATTCTCCAAGAAATAATTTACATGATTGGATGCTTATCAGATCGAGAAAAGC
>DATIDQ010000067.1:0-15179 GCA_035456205.1 Pseudomonadales bacterium | reverse complement strand
AAGCACTTTTGATGGCAGATGGTGAGGCTGCCATTGATGAGGCTGCTGCGGCGGAAGCTGCTGCAGCACTGGCCGCGGTTGAAAATGAAGTGGGCCGTACGACTGATCCGGTGCGCATGTATATGCGTGAAATGGGCACAGTGGAATTGCTGACACGCGAAGGCGAAATTGTTATTGCCAAGCGTATCGAAGAAGGTATCCGCGAGATGATGGTCGCGCTGTCACAGGTGCCTGGATCGGTAGAAGCGATTCTTGCTGAATACGCTCTGGTAGCAACAGAAGAACGCAAGCTGAGCGATATTATCAGCGGCTATCTTGATCCTATGGAAACATTGCCGGTTGCCATCATGCCTGAAGTGGCAGAAGACGTTATTCCGGAAGTTGTTGTTAAAGAAGGCGATGAAGAGGCCGCAACTGAAGACGAAGCAGAAGTGGATACTGGTCCGGATCCGGAAGAAGCTAAAATCCGCTTCGGTGAATTGAAAAAGCAATTTGATAAAACCCAGAAAAACATTACCAAGCACGGTCGTGATAGCAAGCAGGCCGGCAAGGAAATGGACGCTCTGGCTGAAATCTTCAAATTTTTCAAATTGACGCCGCGTCAGTTTGATCCGATCCTGAAAAAATCACGCGATATTCTGTTGCAAATCAGAGCAGAAGAGCGCGCTATCATGACGCTGTGTATTCGTCGCGGTGGTATGGATCGCAAGCATTTCATCGAACATTTTCCTGGCAACGAAACCAATGAAAAATGGGTTTCTGCGCAGCAGCGTTTGAAAAAGAATCAGGCTGTTGTGGATAGACTGGAAGGTATCAAGGCTGATGTGCAGCGCAGCCAGAAAAAATTGCTGCAAATTGAAGCGCGTATGGATATGTCATTGCCAGCGCTGAAGGAAATCAACCGTCGCCTGTCATTGGGCGAGGCGCGTATGCGTCGTGCAAAAAGAGAAATGGTTGAAGCTAACTTGCGCTTGGTTATTTCGATTGCCAAAAAATATACTAACCGCGGTTTGCAATTTCTGGATCTGATTCAGGAAGGTAATATCGGTTTGATGAAAGCGGTCGACAAGTTTGAGTATCGCCGTGGTTACAAGTTTTCGACGTACGCTACCTGGTGGATTCGTCAAGCGATTACCCGCTCCATTGCAGATCAGGCCCGCACCATCCGTATTCCTGTGCACATGATTGAAACCATCAACAAGCTGAACCGTATTTCACGGCAGATGTTGCAGGAAATGGGTAGGGAGCCAACACCGGAAGAGCTCGGTGAGCGTATGGAAATGCCGGAAGACAAAGTGCGTAAAGTACTGAAAATTGCCAAAGAACCCATCTCTATGGAAACACCGGTGGGTGATGATGAAGATTCACACTTGGGTGATTTCATCGAAGACAACACCATTCAATCACCGATTGAAGCGGCTACCAGTGAAGGTCTGCGTGAAGCTACGCGTGAAGTGCTTTCCAGCCTGACTGCTCGTGAAGCTAAAGTGCTGCGTATGCGTTTCGGCATCGATATGAATACCGATCACACGCTGGAAGAAGTGGGCAAGCAGTTTGATGTCACGCGTGAACGTATTCGTCAGATCGAAGCAAAAGCACTGCGTAAACTGCGTCACCCTACTCGCTCGGATCATTTGCGCGGCTTTCTCGACGAGTAATGTCTGTTTAAAAGCTTCGGGCCCTTAGCTCAGTTGGTTAGAGCAATCGACTCATAATCGATTGGTCGTAGGTTCAAGTCCTACAGGGCCCACCATCTTATAATCCAGACCCATCCCAGAAAGTCCTACAGGGCACTAAAATCAAGCGGTTAGCGTCGAGCCAACCGCTTTTTTATACCCGTTACCGAGATAATCTCTTGTTCCTAGCCTGAAAGCTTGGACACTCTGGCTAACCAACAAATATCACCCATTGACCGTATGCATCGGATAGGCAAGTTTGAAAATGGGATGCAGTCTGGTATCACAGCCCTAAATGGAGAAATCGGATGAATATTTACAGCTTCCCCACCTTTAATCTCACCAAGATCCTACTGACCGCAGAAGAGTTAGGAATGCCTTACCAACTGCACTTGCTCGATGCGATGAAGCGGGAGCATAAAACGCCAGAACATCTTGCTAGACACCCAATGGGTAAAGTGCCTGTTGTCGAGCTTAACGGGCAGCATTATTTTGAAAGTAATTCTATCTGCCGACTGATGGCAGAGCTGAATGGCAACAAACTCTACGGCAACAGTCCTGAAGAACACGCGCATATCAATGAATGGATAGATATGATCGGTTATCACATTGGTCGCTGGCTGACAGTGTATTTTTTTGAAGAGCTGGTAAAGCCTGTTTTGATGAAAGGGCAAGAACCCAGTGAAACCGCGTTAAAAGAAGCGGGAGATTTTCTCAAGCAACAATTACCCGTGCTGGAGCAAGCGTTAAGCAAACATGCGTTTATCACTGGCGACAATATCACCCTTGCTGACACTATCGGTTTCAGCCTGTTGGAGATTGCTGAATACACCAGCGTAGATTTGAGTGCTTATCCACAGATCAACAAATGGTACAGCGCTATCAAAGCTAGACCATCTTATGCTCGTGCTATGGCAAAAACACCACAAGGAAGCATATTTGCAGTTTTGGGGAAATCGTAAAAAGCTGCGTCTGCCCCTTAGCTCTCCATAAATTAGCGCTAGGTATTTGATGAATATTCTTCTCGTACATGGTTCATTTCACGATGAACGCTGCTGGCAATCACTGGCTCCTTTACTCGTACAACGGGGATTTAAGGTTCATACGCTGACATTGCCAGGTCACGGAACCAATAGGAGAAATCCCTATTTAATAAGCATGTCAACCTATGCGCAGTATGTTTGCCAAAAGGTTGGATCAATAGGTTCGCCATGTATAGCCCTTGGCCACTCTATGGGCGGATTCGTTATTTCTGCTGCAGCAGAAATGAAGCCAGAAATTTTCGATAGCTTGATTTACTTGACCGCGTACATTCCGGGAATTCGCAAGTCTTCTCTTATGAATATTCAGAGAAAATTTCCTTGCAAGAATGTACATGCGGCAATTACACCATCTATAAATGGCTTTGGTTATATTGATAAAGAAAAAGCAAAAGATGTCTTCTATGGAAAATGTAGCGAGGAAGTGCAGCGGGAAGCCGTTACTTTTTTATGCCCACAGCCTTTGAGGCCCACAATGTCCAGAATCGACTGGAGCGCTGATAGGCTTGGAACCGTAGCCAAACATTTCATCGAGTGTACAGAAGACAATGCAATTTTTATCGAGCATCAAAGAGGAATGGTTGATTTAATGAAGTTTGATAAATTGATCAGCTTGCCAAGCGATCATTCACCATTTTTTTCAATGCCCGAACAGCTTGCTGACGGGATTGCCGGTATGTATTCATAGAGTAGGATCGGTAACGAAATCTGCAGGATAAATTTATGCATGAAAAAGTATCTGCAGAAAAACCTGAGGTTTCGTAAGGCAAATTGATAGAATGAAGATATTAATGAATGTTTTTTAGATTATGTTCTTCACGGCTTTAAACTATTTTTAATTAAATACTCCACTTGATCCACTTTTGTGTAATAAGTGATGCGTTGAGAATGGCATTAAAACTGCAGAAATATACGCTGGTACGGGATATGTTGCCGTTGGCACGTTTACTTGATTGGCTTGCGTACAAAGCCTGTGATGCCCACAAGGTGCTATTCAGTAGGGATGGAGTCAAAGAAATCACGACCTTCTTTGGTGAGGGCAGTGACAAAGCTTTGATCCATGTACTCAATAACCCGGATGACCCCTATGCTAGCCAAGTGCCTTAACTGCGCTTCCACTTCTTCCTCGGAGTACGTAGAGTAGGCCAGAAATAGTGTCTCTCCCTCTTCTATATCCCAGATGTCCTGATAGATGAGCCGGTTCAGTTGACTGATGCGGTCACTCATATAGCAGCCTCCCCGTTGTTAGCGGAAGCATGAGTATAAGTATCACTTTGCATGTTTACGTGGTAGCAGATCGTGGATTTTTTAAATTTTTCAGACTGGCATTGTTGATGCATGTTCTGAGTATTGGGGAAGCAATATCGCAACGCAGGTGCAGCTATTTCTTATAGCAAACTGAATGCTTCAGCAGTAGGATCAGAGAGTCACTGAATCATGCGATATGTATCGCTGGTGGCACTATGAACTGCTCTGATTTGATCAATGAAGTACAGGATCACATACACTCACCTCACCCTCAGGATGACGAAAAAACGCAGGTGCTATTGCGGCAGGTACGCCAGTATGTGGAAGAGCTGCAAATGCTGGAGGCTATACTGCAGAGTGTGCACGGCCAGATGACTCTTCGAGAAGTCGGCCAGTATTGGCCGCAATACCCGTCATAGGCGGGTATTACAATGAGTATCAGGGTCATCTGGTATTGGCCGGGTAGGGTGCGGATTTTTATATATTACCCACCGCCTCCATGATGCCAATCCGCATCGTGTGACTCTGGAAAAAGATAACGATACTCGACAGGAATGGAGTATGTATGTCAGAGCTAAATACAATCATGCATGTTGTGGCGCTGTGTCCCCGCTGTGGAAAGACGCAGTCAGTGATTAAAGTGAGCGAACCGACAGATATCATCACAGCAGGGAGAAATGTTGAGAGCTGGTTAAGCTCAGGCATCAAAGTATTGGTGATGGATGGTGCAGATCATGTGCCGGAGTTTTGTAAAAAGTATGGGGCGAGAGCCAAATGTGCTCCAGACGACTTTCATAGTGAGTCAGATGACTGCTCGCCAATCGATTATTAAAAACGTAAGAAATATCACGCGACGTTTTTTAGTTTTATCTGACAGAAACATAACTGCAATATTGTAGAGCATTACAGAAATCGCTTGGGGATCTTTTCTGCAAATGGAAAAAATTGAAAGTAAGGCTTAGCTTCTTCCAGCACGCGTTTTACCGAAGGTCTTTCAACCAGCCGATCAAAATATGCTTTCAGATTAGTTAACTGATCAGGAAATGGATGAACCATACCGGCATAAAACAACGCCGGCACAGCGGCGCAATCCGCCATACTGAAATCCTTGCTGGCGACCCATGTTTTTGATGCCATATGGTTATCAAGCAATTTATACGCGGTATCCAGCGTAGCCTTCTCTCTCGTCAAATCGCCATTGGTTCCGTGTATACGATCCCCGACAATTTGTTGCATGGGGCTTTGAAAATAATTATCAAAAATCCGATCCCACAGACGCACTTCCAACGCGCTGTCCCAATCGGTGGGGATCAACGGGATTTTGCCAGCAAAAAAATGATCGAGATATTCGATAATAATTGTCGCTTCTGGCAGGTCGCGATTGCGTGCATGGTCACGTATGACAGGAAACTTTCCGATTGGCCATACATTCTGAAGTTCTTTTCTTTCTTCATCGCTTCTAAGGTCAATCAGACGCTTTTCGAAAGTGACATGATGCTCGTACAAGGCAATGAGTACTTTGTGGCAGTATGATGACAGTGGGTGGTAATACAGCGTCAGTGACATTGTTATTCCCTCATCTTTATTGCTGGGTCGTCGCTCCCCTAATGGAGGAAAAATGAAAAGCAAAAACCCCAGGACAGCGATTATTGTAGTCTACTTGATTGCAGTCCATGTCTTGTTGATTGCTGCGCTAGTCAGCTCTGACATAGTGCCTCGCACCGTTGCCTGGCTCGGCATGGCTCGCGATGTGCAACAACCGCCGGAAGAAATACCTTTCATTCCAATGATGCGAGGCGTACACGCATGGATGGATGCATCCGTGCCGGCGGGGGCGACAATCTTTCTCGGCGACAGTATTACGATGGCGCTCGCAACCGCTGCTGTTGCCCCTTATTCAGTTAACTATGGCATTTCATGGCAGCGGTCAGATCAACTCATGAAATCTATGGATATTTACCAGTCTATTGCACGGGCCGGTCGAGTATTTGTCATGGTGGGAACCAATGATGTGCTGGAGGGCCGTGAAGCCGATATTCAATCCCGCTATCAAGCTATCCTTACGAAAATTCCTGCTAATGTTGATGTAGTAATGAACAGTATTCCGCCGGTGGGTGATGTGGTGATCAATGGCAGAACGATCAGTGATAAAACCGTGCGCGATGTAGGCGCTATTGCACAGACTGTTTGTGAGGCAGATAAACGTTGCCATTTTGTGGATGCCTATGAAGCGCTATCCACTGACGGCAAGCCTACACAGGGAGTGCTGATGCCTGATCAGATTCACTTGTCCCCGAAGGGATACCAGTTATGGATTGAAGCGATGCGCCATGCGGGAGGTTCACCATGAAAACACGTAAAGAGACCGACAGTATGGGCAGCATTGATGTGCCTGATGCTGCCTTGTGGGGTGCACAAACCCAGCGTTCGCTGCAAAACTTTCGCATCGGCTTGCAGTTGAGTGGGGCACAACAATTTCCGTTGGCGTTTATCCATACTTTCGCACAAGTAAAAAAAGCAGCAGCGCTGGCCAATCAGGAATTAGATAAATTGCCGCATGATCTATGTGCACTGATCGTGCAAGCTTGTGATGAAATTATTCTTGGGCAGCACAACGATCAATTTCCTCTGGTGATCTGGCAAACCGGCAGTGGCACGCAAACGAATATGAACCTGAATGAGGTGATTGCCAATCGCGCTAATGAACTGGTTGGTAAATCACGCGGTGAGAAATCACCGGTTCATCCCAATGATCACGTCAATATGTCGCAGTCATCCAACGATGTTTTCCCCACGGTGATGCATATTACGATGGCGCAAGCGGTGCAGCAGCAATTATTGCCGGCTATCGATTACTTACTAAATGTATTAACCCAGAAGATTCAGGAGTTCTTCGATAGTATCAAGAGTGGACGCACTCATATGATGGATGCCACACCCGTAACATTGGGGCAGGAATTCAGCGGCTATCAACAGCAAATCAGTTACGCGCGTGAACAGATTGTTGCTGGATTACAAGGTGTATTGGTGCTCGCTATTGGTGGCAGTGCTGTCGGCACTGGTTTGAATACGCCGCCGTGCTGGGCAGAAACGATAACAAAATATATTTCCAAATCAGTGGGCATCGATTTTTTCAGTGCTGATAATAAATTTATGGCATTAGCAGGCCATGAGGCGCTGACGGATTTACACAGCCGTGTACGCTTGTTGGCGACGGCGCTATTTAAGATAGCCAATGATTTGCGGTTGATGGGTAGCGGGCCGCGTTGTGGCCTGGCTGAAATTTATTTGCCGGAAAATGAACCGGGTAGCTCTATCATGCCAGGCAAAGTGAATCCTACCCAGATAGAAGCGTTAACCATGGTGGCTATTCAGGTGATGGGAAATGATACGGCGGTGGGCTTTGCCAATAGTCAGGGACAATTTGAATTGAATGTGTACAAGCCGTTAATTTTTCGCAATGTATTCGAGTCCATTACATTGCTGGCAGATGTTATAAACAGTTTTACCGAACATTGTGTGCAAGGTATACGGGTCAACGAAGAAAAGATTGCATACTATATTGAGCAATCATTGATGCTGGTAACGGCTTTAACGCCTGTCATCGGTTATGACAAGGCAGCACAAAGTGCCAAATTGGCGCATGAGAAGAATTTGTCATTGAAGCAGGCTGTATTACAGCTGGGTTTGATGTCGGCAGAAGCATTTGATACGGCTGTAAAACCTGAATTGATGTTACAGCCGCCTCAACAGTAGTTTCTTATGTCGGTTTATTTTTCCAGCGCCTGCTCAACCGAGGCAAGTTTTACACAGGTAGTGAAAATCGCCATGCACAAATCCACTTCTTCCAGTTTCGGGAAGCTTGGCGCAAGACGGATGTTGCTGTTCTGCGGATCCTTGCCGTAAGGAAATGTTGCGCCAGCCGGTGTCAGTTTCACGCCAGCTTCTGCTGCCAGTTTCACCACGGTAGTTGCCAGACCTGCGCGGGTATTGAATGACACAAAATAGCCACCAGCGGGCCGTGTCCAATCACCGAGATCGCTGCCAGAAAATGCTGCTTCCAGATGTTTGAGTACGCAATCAAAACGCGGTTTGAGAATCGCTGCATGTTTTTGCATGTGTGTTTTCACCGCGGCGACATCCGGCAGCATTTTTATGTGTCTAGCCTGATTCACTTTGTCCGGCCCGATGGTGCAAATACCGAGCTGTTTGCAGAACACGGCGAGGTTTTCTTTTGAGCCTCCCATGAATGCAATGCCAGCGCCAGCGTGGGTAATTTTTGACGTAGATGTAAATTGCAGTACGCTGTGTTCGGTGCCGTGTGCGCGGCAGCGTTCCATGATGCTGGCCAACACTGGTGGGTTGTTGGTGAGGTCATGGATCACGTAGGCGTTATCCCACAACACGCGGAAATTGGCAGCGGCAATTTTGCCGAGTGCCGCGATGCGATCAACAGTTTCTGCGCTGTATACGCAGCCCGTCGGGTTGCCGTATTTCGGCACACACCACATGCCCTTGATGGAGGCATCGGCTTTGAGTAGCGCTTCTACCTGATCCATATCCGGGCCGGTGTCGGTCATGCGCACAGGGAGCATCTCGATGCCGAATTGTTCGCAGATGGCGAAGTGGCGGTCGTAGCCCGGTGACGGACAGAGGAATTTGATATTGGCTTCGTTGCGCCATGCGCTCTTGCCGTCCGGCCCCAGCATCCAGGCGTACTGTACAGCCTGATACATCATGGTGAGGCTGCTGTTACCGCCAGCGATCACTTCACTGGCATCCAATCCAAGCAGCTCTGCGCCGAGCTTACGTGCTGAAGGTAATCCTTCGAGGCCACCGTAATTGCGCAGATCGGTGTTATCCAGCTGATAGTTGCCATGCAGGTTGCCGTCCAGTGCATCTGCCAGCGCTAATTGTTCAGCCGAGGGTTTGCCGCGCGTGAGATCCAGCGCCAGTTTGCGCTGCTGATAATCGGCGTACTGTGCCCGCAAGGTGTCGCGCCAGTTAGCCAGTTGCTCGCGGGATGCCCCATCAATTTGCATGGAATGGATTTGCACGGGAGAATTCCTCTGTGGGAGAAAAAAGCGCGCAATTATACGCACAAGCGAACCGTGATCCGAAGGGTTTTTCGTTCAGAACGGTCTCAGCACGGCCAGTAAAACAATGGGAATCAGCAGCACTACAGGCGCTTCATTGAAAAACCTGAAAAATGTATGGCTGCGGGTATTTTTGTCTTCCGCAAACTGACGCACGAAATACCCACAAGCTGCGTGGTAACACACCAGCAGTATCACCAGCACCAGCTTGATCTTGATCCACCAGACCGTACTGTAGTAATCCCTGTTCAGACTCAGCATCCAGAAACCCAGCACCACAGTGGCAATGGCGGAAGGGGTCATGATGCCGCGGTACAACTTGCGCTCCATGATCTTGAAGCGCTCACGGCTCGGCGCATCCTCGCTCATGGCGTGGTACACAAACAGGCGAGGCAGATAGAACAGCGCAGCGAACCAGCATACAACGGCAATCAGGTGGAACGCTTTCAGGTAGAGAAATAGCATGTCGACGAGGTTTCCCGAGGTCATCAAAGAGCGGTAAAACAGTTATGATGATAAAGCAGATACACATGTTTGGATATTTTTGAGGATCGGGTTGTGATCAAGGTCGGAATTGTCGGTGGAACGGGTTACACAGGCGTGGAATTGTTGCGTCTTCTGGCCCAGCATCCGCAGGTTGATGTACAGGTGATTACTTCACGCGGTGAAGCCGGTGTGCCTGTGGCCCAGTTATTCCCGAATTTGCGCGGTCGGTTTGATCTGGCATTTTCCGTGCCTGACACTAAACAGTTGGGCGCTTGTGACGTTGTATTTTTTGCAACACCGCATGGCGTCGCCCAGGCCATGATGGCTGAATTGCTGGCGACCGGCACGCGGGTTATTGATCTCTCTGCAGATTTTCGTATCCGTGATGTTCCTTTGTGGGAAAAATGGTACGGCCAGAAACATGGCAGCCCTGAATTGGTTAATGAGGCTGTTTACGGTTTGGCAGAAGTGAATCGTGCAGCCATAAAAAATGCACGCTTGATAGCGTGTGCCGGCTGTTATCCAACTGCGGTGCAGCTCGGATTTTTACCGTTGCTGGAAGCGGGATTGGTGAAAACAGACAGCCTGATTGCGAATGCTGCTTCGGGAATTTCCGGTGCAGGTCGGCAAGCGAAGGTGGATATGTTGTTTGCAGAAACCAGTGACAGTTTCAAAGCATATGCCAGTAACGGTCATCGGCATTTACCGGAAATTGAACAGGGTTTGCGTGCGATACAGAAATCAGGCACTGCGCCAGCCGAGCTGACATTTATGCCTCATCTGGTTCCCATGGTGCGTGGCATTCATGCAACGCTATATGCCGATCTGGTTGATACATCGGTTGATCTGCAAAAATTGTATGAACAACGTTATGCCGGAGAGTATTTTGTTGATGTGTTGCCGGCAGGTTCGCACCCGGAAACACGTACGGTCAAAGGCTCCAATTTCTGTCGGATTGCCGTGGCAAGACCACAGGGAAGGAATCGTGTGGTGGTGATGTCAGTGATTGATAACTTGACGAAAGGCGCATCAGGTCAGGCGGTGCAGATTATGAATATCATGCAAGGGCTGCCAGAAAAAATCGGCCTTGAAAATCTGGCGCTGCTGCCATAGAAAGTTAGAGAGTTAAAAGAGGTTTATATGAGCGCTGAACAAGTAGAAGTTGATCAGGAGATACATGTCACCGCGAGTGCGGCAGGCAAAGTACGTCGCTTGGTTGAAGAGGAAGAAAATCCGGATCTGAAGCTGCGCGTGTTTGTGACAGGCGGTGGCTGCTCAGGATTCCAGTACGGTTTTACATTTGATGAAATTGCGGCAGAAGATGATGCTGCTATTGAAAAAGATGGTATTACCGTATTGGTGGATCCGCTGAGTTACCAGTATCTCGCCGGTGCACAAGTGGATTACGAAGAAGGCTTGCAGGGTTCAAAATTTGTGATCAACAACCCGAATGCATCCACTACCTGTGGTTGCGGCTCGTCTTTTTCGATCTGATTTTTGAAGCCTGTTTTTTTGTCAGGAAATTTTATCTAGCGTGCTGAATAGACGCCGCCAAGAATACAGTGGCGGCTGGCGCCCGTCACAGCCGGAACATTGCCCGGTTTTTCTTCCAGCCGTTCTTTGGCCAGCCATGCAAAAGCCATAGCTTCCAACCAATCTGCTTCGATACCAACATCGGTCGTGCTGCCGGTTTTGATATTAGCCAATAATTTGCTGATGCTTTCTTGCAGTAAACGGTTGTGGCTTCCGCCGCCGCACAGCAAAGCTCGATCAATTTTCATTGGCAAATTATTGATAGCCAGTGCAATGCTGTGTGCAGTGAATTCGAGCAAAGTGCGCTGGATATCGGCATCGCTAATTGTTGAAAATGCTGTCAACGTTGATTCAAGCCAGGCAATGTGGAATGTTTCGCGCCCCGTGCTTTTGGGGGCGGGTGCCTGAATATAAGGATGTGATAACAGTTGATCCAGCAAAGCAGTATTGCACTGGCCAGATGCGGCCCATTCTCCGTTTTTGTCATAAGGAAGCTGGCATTTTTTCTGGATCCAGCTATCCATTAAAACGTTGCCGGGCCCGGTATCAAAGCCGGTTACCCAGGTGTTTTTTGCGAGTACGGTGATGTTGGCCATGCCGCCAATATTGACGATAACCCGGCTCTCATTTTTGTCGCGTAACACTGCATCGTGAAACACAGGCACCAACGGCGCACCCTGACCGCCTGCTGCCATATCCATGCGTCTGAAATCGGCGACAGTGGTGATGCCGGTACGAAATGCGATGGTATTCGGATCGCCAATTTGTAAGGTGAAAGGCGTTGTTTGGCTGGGATGATGGCGAATAGTCTGACCGTGACTGCCAATCGCGCGAATGAGTATTGCCTGAGTATTGGCTTGTTTAAGAAGCGCGTGTGTCGCCTCCGCAAACAACTCGCCTACCCGTCGGTCGAGTGATCCCATGCGGTTGATTTCGTCGGTGCCAGGTTGGCATATCAGCTCGATTTCAGAACGGACAGCTGTGGGTATGGGGTGGTTATACGCGCTAAGTAACGTCGGGGTGTGATCTGTGCTGAAATCAACCAGCACAGCATCAATTGCGTCCAGACTGGTGCCGGACATTAATCCTATGTAAAGTTCAGCGGGTTTTGGGCTCACGATCTTTTTCGTCGGTGTCACCCAGCGCTATCTGCTGTGATGGGTGCTGCGCTGCCGCAAGTTGTTTCATCTGTGTAAACAATGCGGCAGTTGTTTTGTCAAAGTTGGTTCTCTCTGTTTTCGACAAAGGCTCTGCCATGGCGACATTCATGTTGGCTAACGGATTAACAGCTTCTCCATTAACGTGGAATTCATAATGCAAGTGTGGTCCAGTCGCAAGACCTGTCTGGCCAACGGCGCCAATGATTTGACCTTGGCTGACGTGCGCGCCATTCTTGACGCCGATTTTACTCATGTGTCCATAAAGTGTGGTGTAGACGCCGCCGTGCTGGATCATAACCACGTTACCAAAACCGTTACGTACCCCCGCAAATACAACCGTGCCATCACCGGCAGCACGTATCGGAGTTCCAGTTGGTGCACCGTAATCAATGCCTTTGTGGGCGCGAATTTTGTGCAGGATCGGGTGGTTTCGGTTTAAGCTGAAGTAGGATGTCACTTTTGCAAAATCGACTGGTGTGCGCAAAAACTGCTTGCGCATGATGTTGCCATCAGGCGTGTAATAGCTGGTTGTGCCGCTCTTGTTGGTGTATTGGACAGCACGATACGTTTTTCCTTGATTGGTAAATTCAGCAGACACAATATTGCCCTGCCCGATAGATTTACCATCCAGATAAAGTTCTTCGTACAGCAATGCAAAACTGTCGCCTTCCTGAATGTCCTGCAGGAAATCGATGTCGTACGCAAAAATGTCGGCCAGCTTGAGCGTCATGCGGTCATTCAAGCCAGCTTTTTGTCCAGCCAGAAAAAGAGAGCTGTCGATGATGCCTGTTGCGTAGCTATAACGTACTTCAGGTATCCGTGTTACCTGCTTGCTTTCGTACGTATCACCGGTGCGTGTTATGGAAAGGCTATCCAGTTTGCTGCGACGCAAGCGCAACTCCTGCACGGCACCCTCTTTCATCAGCACATCGAGTTCGTCGCCAAGATTCAGCGACGCCAGTTTCTGCGCGTCTTTGCTGCTATGAGTCAGTTCGTGTATTGCGTTTGTATCGAGTCCTGTTTTTTGTAGCAGGCTGGAGAGAGTATCGCCTTTGCGTACAGTCAGGTGCAACCAAGGGTCTATCTCGATTGGAGCAGTTTTTATTTCCGTGACAGGTACTGTTGAAGCTGGAGTAGATGATAAATCAGAACTCGGCCCCAATTCCTGTGCGCGGTAAGCCACCACACTATCCGGTAGTACAGTCAGCAACAATGTAGCAGCCAGAGAAATACCGCAGGCTGCAAGCAGGTGATGTTTGGGAAAATAGTGTGTCCAAACGTTGCCTGTATTGTGAGTTTCTTTATTTAACATAGATTTAGTACGGTTTTAGGGGCTATCAGGGTATGGATTGTATGCAGGGTTTGCCCTGCGTGACAACCTTGACAGATGAATTTTTGCTGGTTTGGACAGGGGCCTCCTTGTAATTACAGGGTATTTAGGTAACGTGTGCGCCTCTCGTCATATTGGCAATAGCAGAGGGTTCTGGTTGTGGCTAGCGGTGTAATTTCAGAGTTGCAGGCACGGGGACTGATTAGTCAGCTGGCAGGCGGTCAGGATCTGGTTGAGCATCTAGAGGCCGGGTCCCGTGCAGTGTATTGCGGTTTTGACCCCACAGCAGACAGCTTGCACATAGGAAGTCTGGTGCCCTTGTTGGCTTTGCGTCGCTTTCAACTGGCTGGTCACAAACCGATTGCATTGGTTGGTGGAGCTACAGGGTTGATCGGAGATCCCAGCTTTAAGGCGGAGGAACGCAAACTCAACACCCCAGACGTGGTTGCCTCCTGGGTTGAACGTCTCAAGTCCCAAGTGTCCCGTTTTATCAATTTTGATGCCGGTGCTTGTTCAGCCCGGGTGGTGAATAACTATGACTGGATGGCAGGGGTGGGCATACTCGACTTCTTGCGTGATATCGGCAAACACTTCTCGGTCAATGCCATGATCCAGAAGGAGTCGGTCAGGCAGCGTATTGATCGTGAAGGGTCAGGTATCTCTTTCACAGAATTCAGTTATATGATCCTGCAGTCACTGGATTTTGCTGAGCTATATAAGAGGCATGATTGTACGGTACAGATTGGCGGTTCCGATCAGTGGGGCAATATCACAGGCGGTATAGATTTGACTCGCCGCTTGCATCGCCAACAGGTTTACGGCTTGACATTGCCCTTGGTTACCAAGGCTGACGGCACCAAATTTGGTAAAACCGAGAGTGGTACAGTCTGGTTGGATCCAGCCAAAACCTCCCCCTATGCCTTTTATCAGTTCTGGTTGAATACAGCAGATGCAGATGTTTATAAATTTCTGAGGTATTTCACTTTTCTGGATCTTGCCGTTATTGACAGTATTGAGTGTGCAGATAACGAAGCGCAAGGCCGTCGCTCAGCTCAGGGTATTCTTGCAAAAGAAGTGACAGCTCTCATTCATGGTGAAGCTGGCGTGCTGGCGGCCGAGCGTATCAGCCAAGCTTTGTTTTCTGGTGATATCAGTCAGCTTACAGAGGGAGATTTGGAGCAACTCGCTCTGGATGGACTTCCGGTTCACAGGGTACAGATCGAGCAAGGTTTGTTGGCAGAAATGCTGGTAGATTCCGGGCTTGCAGTTACGCCGCGTGGGGAAGTGACTCTGGGGCAAGCGCGCAAATTTATTCAGGAGGGCGCCATTCAGGTTAATGGAATCAAGGCAAGTGATGTTGCTGGCAAGATCGGCCGAAAAGATGCTTTGCACGGAAAATATCATCTTCTGCGCAGAGGAAAAAAGCAGTTTTCCCTATTGGTTTGGCAGTGATTTCAAATATTTTGTAATTCCTTCTTGCAACCTATGCGCAGTTGCCTATAATGCGCGTCCGCACTGAGCAGGCCTCAGGCGGGTTGTTTAAGAATGTATCAGACAATGCGTGTGGGTACTTGTGTTGATGGCAGTAACATCAATGCGATACCTGCATG
>DATIDQ010000066.1:0-14657 GCA_035456205.1 Pseudomonadales bacterium | reverse complement strand
GCTCTCTCCTTGAATGGTTTGCCGCGTAAATACATACCGGCTGAGTATAGATCACGATTACTTTGCAGGTTCCGCCCGAACCTGCACGATGGCGCGGCCACCCCACTGGCTTTGTTGATTAGCGATACCCTTCGTTATACGATTACAACTTGGTTTTATTCGACCATCAGGCAGCGCGAGCTGCCTGTTTTTGTTTTAGCCCCTGTGGCTTTGGTCAGGATGCAGGTTTATGTCATACGCTCTGATGAATACTTACGGATCCCGTGCACTCAGCTTCGAGCGCGGTGAGGGTGCCTGGCTGTTTGATGCTCAGGGCAAGCGATATCTGGATGCCATCAGTGGCATCGCTGTTTGCGGATTGGGACATGCACACCCTGCTGTGGCCAAAACCATCGCCAAACAGGCCGCTACACTGGTACACACATCCAATCTCTACAACATTCCACAGCAGGAAAAGCTGGGGGAGACGCTGTGCCAACTATCCGGCATGGACAAGGTGTTCTTTGGCAATTCCGGTGCGGAAGCTAACGAATGCGCCATCAAACTCGCCCGGTTTTATGGACACAGTAAAGATATTGAAAATCCCGTCATCATCGTGATGGAAAACTCTTTCCACGGCCGCACCATGGCGACACTGACAGCCACTGGCAACCGTAAAGTGCAGGCTGGCTTTGAACCGCTGGTACAGGGTTTTGTACGGGCGCCATACGGCGATATCGATGCTATCAATACCATCGCAACGAACAACCCGAATATCGTTGCCATTTTGGTAGAACCGATACAGGGTGAAGGCGGTGTGAATATTCCCGCGGATAATTACCTGAACCAGTTGCGCGAGATATGTAGCAACCACGCCTGGTTGTTGATGCTGGATGAAGTACAAACCGGCAACGGACGCACCGGTAAATATTTTGCTTATCAACACAACAGCATTCTTCCGGATGTAGTGACTACCGCCAAAGGATTGGGCAATGGTTTCCCTATCGGCGCTTGTCTGGCAAAAGGTATCGCAGCAGAACTATTCCAACCCGGAAACCACGGCTCCACTTATGGTGGCAGCGCGCTGGCTTGCGCCACGGCACAAACAGTGGTTGATACATTATTACAAGACAAACTGATTGAACGCGCTGCTGATCTTGGCGAAAAACTGTTAGCCGATTTCGCAAAAGCACTGACAGGCTGTGAACAAGTGGCCGCCATTCGCGGCAAAGGCCTGATGATCGGGATAGAGATGAAACAGGATTGTCCGAATCTGGTTGCTGACGCTGCCGCACAAGGATTACTGATCAACGTCACCGCCGGAAAAGTGATTCGTTTACTACCACCGCTCGTGTTATCAGATACCGATGCAGATTTGTTGGTCAGCACACTGTGCAATCTGATTCGCCAGTCTGTCTAAGCAGAACAATTCAAGAAGAACAATGCCATGACTGTCCGCCATTTCCTGACTTTACTTGATTTCACACCCGATGAATTACGGGCGGTTATCAAGCGCTCCATCACAATGAAAGCCGAGCATTACGCCGGGAATGATCCACAGATTTTTCGCAACAAAGTCCTGGGAATGATTTTTGAAAAATCATCTACCCGTACTCGCGTATCTTTTGAGGCCGGCATGGCGCAGCTCGGTGGACACGCATTATTTTTGTCACCACGCGACACCCAACTCGGCCGTGGCGAACCGGTAGAAGATTCCGCACGTGTACTGTCGCGTATGGTGGATATCATCATGATCCGCACATTTGCGCATGACATGGTAGAACGCTTTGCACAATATTCCCGCGTCCCCGTCATCAATGCACTGACAGATGACTTTCATCCCTGTCAGGTGTTGGCAGATATACAAACGTATATTGAACAGCGCGGTGACATCAGCGGAAAAACTATTGCATGGATTGGCGATGGCAACAATATGTGCCAGACCTGGATTCACGCCGCTGCACAATTCAATTTTACATTGCGTATTGCATGCCCTCCCGGTTTTGAACCCGCAGTTGAATTACTAGCGCGTTATGGCAAACATATTGAAATAGGAAACGACATCAGCAGTGCAGTAAAAAATGCCGATCTGGTGACGACCGATGTGTGGGCTTCAATGGGGCAAGAAGACGAACAGCGTGAGCGCATGCATCGCTTTCAAGGCTATCAAGTCAACCCGGCATTGATGGATATCGCCAAACCTGATGCACTGTTCATGCACTGCCTACCAGCACACCGCGGTGAGGAAGTGAGCCATGATATGCTGGACGATCCGCGTTCTGTGGTGTGGGATGAAGCAGAAAATCGCCTGCATGTACAAAAAGCGTTAATGACTTTCCTGCTGGAAATCAATGCTCTGTAAAAAAATCAATGTCGCGCAAAATACCGCTGTCTGGTACCGGCAAAAAAATGACTGATTGCGCATGATGCTCCAATAAAGAACGCGCACCACTATCACCAGATAACAACGCCAATTCAGAAAAAAACCGTCGAGAAAACAAAACTGGATGGCCGCGATTTTCCTTGCTGGCTGAATCGATAAACACCGGCACAACCACCCTGTCAGCTTTACCAGCATTCACTACTGCGCTTACTGTATTTGATTGCACATAAGGCATATCTGCCAACATTACCAATACACCATCAGATTTTTCAGATAAGCGACTTACAGCTTGAGCAAGATTGCTGCCCATACCTGCCCCAGGAAACTCCAGCAATAGGGGACAGACACGTGTATCCGTTATAAATTTACCCAGCAGCTGGGGCAAGATATCCCGATCATCCTGCTTTATCACTATTGTTACAGAATGTACTGTATCGATAATAGACGCCAGCGCACGCTGCAACATCGGCACACCGTCTATTAGCAACAGACGCTTATCACTCCCGAAGCGTGACGAGCTTCCTGCAGCCAGCAGGATGGCATCAATCTGTAGACTCTTGTTATTCATACCGTTTTTCTGGCACGCACTGCAGTTAATTGCGCCAACACAGATACAGCAATTTCCATTGGTGTTTTACTGCCTGTATCAAGACCGATCGGCGCATGCAGACGTTGCAATTGCTCTGCCGTTACATCAAGTTGCTGCAATCGATCACGACGATTTTTTGATGTACGCAGGGAACCCATGGCACCAATATAAAAAGCCTTGGTGTTAAAAGCTTCCATCAATGCCATGTCATCAATGCGCGGATCATGTGTCAACGCAAGAATGGCACATTGCACATCATCACCATATTCCCGCACTGCATCATCCGGTAATTGCGACAACAGAGTAACACCAGCAATATCCCAGCGCGCTCTGGCTTCAGCACGTGGATCGCAGACAAATATTTCATAATCAAGAAACAGGGCCAATTGCGCAACAGCACGTGACACATCGCTGATACCAATCAACAACAAACGGTATTGCGGACCCAGCACATGCTGTATCTCGCAGATATTGCCAGCAGCATCTTCAATCACATGGAGTGCGGGTTGCTTCTCATCAGGATCAGTGACCGAAAATTCTTCTGTCGCAAAAATACGCTGCGCAGCAATGCGCCGCCGACTGGCCAGCACCTCGACTATTGAAGTGATGACATTCTGTAATGTTGATGAAGGCTGTAATTTCTCAATAGCAATATCGAGTATGCCGCCGCATGGCAACTGAAAACGCTCAGCCTCCTCGTTTGTTGCGCCATAACGGTAACGCGATACAGCATAAGGAAACTCGCCTGCAACAATCCTTGCAATCAGGTCTTCTTCAACGCAGCCACCAGACAAGGAGCCGATAAATTCACCGCGAGCATTACAGGCCAGTAGTGACCCGCGTGGGCGAGGCGAAGAACCCCAGGCGTCCAGCACGGTACAGAGCCAAACAGTTTCTGACTGATCCAGCCAACGCTGTATCGCCTGGAAAATATCAATGTCACGCATTTAGTTTAAGTGGAAGATCGCGCAAACGTTTGCCTGTTGCTGCAAACAATGCATTCGCAATGGCCGGTGCGACTGGTGGCACTGCCACTTCACCAATACCACTCGGCTTGTTTGAGCTCGGTACGATAAATGCGGCTATCGCAGGAGATTCATTCATACGCAGTACAGGCAAGTCGTGAAAATTACTTTGTGAACATGCACCATCAACAATTTCCACACCATTTTTTATAGTGGCAGTTAATCCATAAATAGCGCCACCTTCCATTTGCGCAATCACCTGATCCGGATTTATCACCAAACCACAATCGACTGCAATCACCAAACGTTTGACAATATATTGACCGCCGGTGACCAGCACGTCAGCCACGATAGCGACAACCGAACCAAAAGATTCATGCACGGCAACACCGCGCCCGAAGCCCGCTATTCGCGGCGTGACCGCCCAGTTGGATTTTTCTACTGCCAGATTCAACGCAGCCAAATGGCGAGGGCTGTCTTTCAGATATTTACGACGAAAATCTACAGGATCTTTTTTTACAGCATACGCCAGTTCATCAGTAAAACTTTCCACGGCAAAAGCAGTAAAAGAATGACTCACTGAACGCCAGAAACCTGTTGGAATGCCGGCATCATAGTGCACCATTCCCACCTTGCGATTGGGAATGGCGTAAGGAATTTTTGTGCCTTCCCCCATTGAGATATCGTAAGCAGGTACAAAATCAGCAACGTTCTGACCGATACCACGCGCTATTCTGGTTGGCACCCACGGCGGCAACATGGCATGCATCATATCCACCCCAAAACCGCTCAATACACTGGTGCTGACAAAATCGTGATGCCAACCGACAACACCTGAATCGGCATCCACTGCAGCGCGCATTTTGTGATACGACATCGGGCGATAATAATCGTGCTGCATATCGTCTTCGCGTGACCACATCAACTTCACCGGCACACCGGGTTGTTGCACCGCAATCGCTGCCGCTTCGCCTGCAAAATCCACATAACCGCGCCGGCCAAAACCGCCACCCAGAAACGTGCTTTCGACGATAATTTTTTCCTGCTGCACACCAGTGAAATGCGAGGCAACCGCACGGGCAATATCCGCTGTTTGTGTCGGCGCCCACAGTGTTAACTGGCCGTCAACAAACAGCGCGGTGCAATTTTGTGGCTCCATCGGGCTGTGATGAAAAAATGGCGCAGAGTATTCTGCTTCTACAACGCTGGCTGCATCAGCCAGCGCTCGCCCGACATCACCTTCGTCCATAATGGAAAAAGGTTTCTCGGCATTTGCCAGAGCGTTTTTCTGGGCTTGCATGACTGCCGCTGTATCCAACCCGGCCAACGGCCCTTTATTCCACTCGACACTCAATTGACCGGCGGCTTTACGCGCCTGCCAATAACCGTCGGCAACAATCGCAACACCGCTGTGAATGGCAAACACGTCTTTAATACCATTAACACCAGCCACGGAGTTTTTATCAAACGATATTAATTTTCCACCAAACTGCGGACAGCGCACGACTACCGCCACTTTCATACCAGGCTTTTGTACATCCACACCAAATTGTGTCTTACCTTGCACTTTGTCCGCACTATCAAAACGCTTCAGGGATTTTCCCACCCAGCGATAAGCTTCCGGTTTTTTCAGTTCCACATGCTTTGGTTTTTTTTGCTGCGCCGCATAAGTGGCAAGATCACCGTAACTGCTGCGTTGTTTGCCATCCGGATGCACCACAAAACCGTCATCTGTCTTGCATTGCGCAGCATCCACTTGCCACTGTGCCGCTGCTGCCGCAACTAACATCGCCCTTGCAGTAGCACCCGCTTCTCGCAATGGATCCCAGCCGGTTGTAACCGCGGTACTGCCTCCGGTAATTTGCACAGCCATCTGCGGGTTTTTGAATGCCGGGTGTGCACCCGCAAATTCAATCGTCATTTTTGCCGGATCATAATCCAGCTCTTCGCCGATAATGGCAGACAGTGAAGTCATCACCCCCTGACCCATTTCCGCTTTGTCGAGTTGAAAAATAACTTCGCCTTGCGGTGTAATCTGCAACCAGGCATTGGGCTGAAAACTATCCGGGCGCGTGTGGGGAATTGGCGCAGCATCACGCAAGGAAAAACCCAGCAACAAACCGCCACCGACAACACCAGAGCCAATCAGGAATTTTCTACGCGAGAGTTTCATTGCTGAACTCCATTTACCTGCAATTCATTCACTTGAAATTCATTGGCTTGCTGCAGTTTTTTTGCCGCCACTTTGATAGCTTTTACGATGCGCGGGTAAGTGCCACAACGACAAATATTGCCCGTCATGGCGATGAGAATATCTTCATCCGTAGGGTTAGCATTGTTTGACAGCAAACCCACCGCAGACATTATTTGCCCGGGCTGGCAGTAACCGCACTGCGACACATTTTCTTCCAGCCACGCCTGCTGCACGGCATGGTTGCCGTGTAATCCTTCTATGGTGGTAATTTTCTGGCCGGCAATGCTCGTCACCGGCAACACACAACTGCGCGTAGGATTGCCGTTAATCAGCACGGTACAGGCACCACATAAACCCTGCCCACAACCGAATTTAGTACCTGTTTTTTGCAGTCCTTCACGCAAAGCCCATAACAGCGGAGTATCTGCTTCCATATCTACCGCTACCGGTTTCCCATTCAGAAAAAATTCGATCATCTCAATAATCCCACTCAACGCCTAAATACAAGGAGCGTGGCAAACCTACAAAGTAACGCGGCACCTTGGCGGGAAATGCCGTGACATCTGCACGTTCAGCATAGTCGACATTTGTTACATTCATCAGTCGCGCATAGACAGTCCATGCTGGCGCAACCAGATAACTGGTGCGCAGATGAAGCAGATCATGGCCTTCATACGAAAAAGCATGCTCAGGATCCAGATAATAATCACCCATATGCTGCCACTCCAGTTCAGCGCGCGTCTTGTACTGTTGCCACCCCAGATGCGCAGAACCCAGAGTGCGCGGCGCCGTATCCATGATATTGTTATTGACGCTGTTGGACTGGTCAAATACATCACTGTTATAGCGATGTTCAGCATAAGTAGCGGCCATACCGGCAAACCAGCCTGTAGACCAGTTCTGTTCCAGCGTAATTTCTATGCCGCGATCTTTCACTTTTCCATCATCTGAATACACATTACTGGCATTGCGAATAATCACATGCTTTTCGTGCATATCGTACAGCGCTACATTCCAGCTGGTCTTTGCACCTTCACTGTTTACTGCATTACCACGCCAACCGATTTCACCACTATCCGCTGTGACTTCACCAATGCTCGCCTCTGTTTGCAAACCCTGCAGGCGATACAGTTCTGCCGTTTGCGGCGCGCGTTTACCGGTTGCAGCACTGGCATACCACTCATTATCAAACTGGTCGGTGTAGACCAGGCCCACACGCGGAGAAAACAATGTAAAACCATCGGTGCGATCTGCAGGGCGCATGAATTTTCCGGCGCGTCCATCCGCTGTTTCATTATCGTAATCGTAAAATACGCGATCAACACGGGCGCCAAACTGCGCATCCAGTTTTGAGCCGATATGAAACACAAGATCCTGCCATAATCCGGATGTCAGCATGTTCACGTTGTAGTTGTAGTGAATGCCCTGCGGTGAAACAGGTGTTGCCGGTGTTTCCTGCCATTCTTTTGTGTATGCGCGAGCGAGATCAATATCTGCACCGCCTTGCCACGAGCCCCAACCAAAATCATTGTGTTTGAACAGCCATTGCATACCTGCGCTGTTATGGCCATTTTTTTCCATAGTTTGTGGAAAAACAAATTGCTGGGTGAAATCCATTTCTGTGTGCCGGAAATATGGCTTCACGGTGTAATGATAATCACCCGCTTGCCAATCCCATGCTTGCACGTAACGAAAGGCATCAAGATCACGATATGAATCAGGGCGTGTATTGTCCTGCCTGATATCATCATCCTTATACGCATCCTGGCCTTCCAGATAGCCAATGCTCTGCTGATCCAGATGCACTGCGGTCATATAATGTGTGAGTGATACTGCTGAAAAATCCTGCCGTTGTTTCCATGATATTTTTTGCTGGTCATAGCCACTGCTATCGACATATCCGCCATCATGCGTTGTATTCAGCGCAAGATAGCCATCGGCATCACCATGCTCCCACAACATTCGCGCATAATCATCCGGCCCACCTTCCACGCGCACACTGTGACGATCTTCCAGCGGTAAACTCTGTGTATTGATAACACCATGTATCGCATTTATACCGTAATACGAACCACCTTGTGCGCCACCCAATACTTCAATACCACCGGCCTGTTCTGTATTGATTTCCATAAACTGGTTGACGTTACAGAAACCACTCGGGCGAACGGGTACGCCATCTTCGGTAAATAAAAATTCGCCGCATGAACCGGGGCCAGTAAATACTGCAGAACGCAATGCCGTGAGATTTTCCTGCCCGCCACCACGACTGATCCACAAACCAGGCACCTGCCCCATCAACTCGGCAGGATGTACTGCACCTGTCTCACGCACAGTTTTTTCATCCAGCAACGTTTCACCACCGGAAACGTCTGCCGTGCGTGTAGCACTGACATCAATGGTTTCCAGAACGAAATCATCCGCCAAAACCGCACCAGCAAAGACCAGAAACAGTCCTGCAGAAAATCGGGCATATTTCATTTTTTATTCTCTGGGAGCCATCACAGCAAATCAAAATCACCCAGGAAACGGTTTTTATATTCCAACACCTGGTCTGGATTGCGCGTAACAGTTTCTTCAAAAACACGCTTGTAGCCAATAGACGAAATTCTCCAGCCATCCACTGTTTTGATATATCGCTCGTCATAAAATGCTGTACCAGCAATACAGAAATGTTTGGCGGTATCACGGCTCACGGTGTTGATCACCGCATCGGTCAGATACCAGATACCATGTGCGGCAGTCAGGTCATCGTCCAAGGTAATTTCAGGATGATGTACCTGATGCTTGGTCACTACGCGCTTATGGCTCAGCGAACCAGACAGGAATGCCATTACAGCCTCGCGCCCGTGATAACTGTGCTTGCCATCAGAATAGGTGCTGATGACATCCGGGGTGAAAAGGTTGGCCACATCATCCCACTCCTTGAGATCCAGATGACGCAGGTAGGCGTATTTGAGTTGCTTGATGGCTTCGATAGCCAATAGCGTTGCCAGTTGTTTATCGTTATTCATGGTTGTGATTCCCTCGTCTGTGCAGAGCCATAATACCTTTGTCCAAGCTTCCTGCCATACGCAATAGCGATACGCGTAGGGAAGAGGATAAAAAATAGAATCTTCTTGACAAAACAGCATATCAGAATCATAAGTAAAGACTTCGTTAACCTTTTTAGCTTATGAGAGAACGCTGATGAAAGGCGATAAGAAAATTATCGACATCCTGAACAAACTGCTGGCCGGTGAATTAACCGCTGTCGACCAGTATCTGATTCACGGTGAAATGTATGCCGATCTGGGTTTGGCTGCGCTAGCTCAAAAAAGCCTGCACGAATCCGATCATGAACGGCAACATGCACGCGCCATTATCCAGCGCATCCTGTTTCTGGAAGGCACGCCCGATCTTGAAAAACGTGACCACCTCAAACTGGGCAAGAATGTACCCGCCATGCTGAAAGCCGATCTGGCACTGGAATACCATGTGGTTGGCGAGTTGAAAAAAGCGATAGCGGCTTGTGAGGCGGCGCAGGATTACGTCACCCGCGACATGCTGTGCGTACAACTCGACGATACCGAAGTAGATCATGCTTACTGGCTGGAACAACAAATTCGCCTGATCGATCTGGTCGGTTTGCAGAATTATCAGCAATCGCAAATGGCGTCAGGAGACAAACCATGAAGGGCGACAAGAAAGTTATCGAGACACTGAACAAGATTCTCAAGAACGAACTCACCGCGATCAACCAGTATTTCCTGCATGCCCGTATGCTGCGCAATTGGGGATTGGAAAAACTGAATGACCACGAGTACAAACAATCTATTCGCGTGATGAAAGAAGCGGACAAGTTGATTGAGCGCATTCTCTTTCTGGAAGGCCTGCCCAACTTGCAAAATCTCGGCAAATTGTTGATCGGTGAAAATAGCGAGGAATGCCTGGCTGGCGATCTCAAGTACGAGAAAGAGATACACCGCCCGCTACTGATAGAAGCAATTGCTCTCTTTGAAACCCAGCAGGATTATGTGAGCCGCGAGCTGGTCGAGGACTTACTGGAACACAGTGAAGAGGCCATAGACTGGCTGGAAACCCAGCAATCACTGATCAAGGAAGTGGGCTTGCCGAATTACCTGCAGTCCCATATCAGCAGCGACGACTGACACATCGCTCCAGCACTTGACAAAAGCAGCACCTCAAACAAGAATAACTCTCATTCCTATTCTTGTTTGAAACCCCTCCATGTATATCTGCGTTTGTCAGGCAGTGACCGAAAAGCAAATCCATACCGCCGTGCACAACGGCGCCAGATCCATGAAAGATCTGCGCGACACGCTGGGTGTAGGGATTGAATGCGGTTGCTGCGCAGCCTGTGCCAAACAGTGCCTGCGCGAGGCCAAACACGATATGGCTATTATCAGCGACACCCCGAGCAATGTGATTGCCATCAGCGGCGGAAACTACGCTTACGCAACCAGATGACGATGCCGGTCACACTAAGCATCGCCACCGCCAGCCCCATCAGCGAAACAAAAATACGCCCCGGTAAACCCAGGATGCGGCCCGAATGCAGCGGGAATTGAGCCTGTAAGAAAATATCCCCTGCACTGCCTTCACCAGGCACATTGGCACCGGTCAACTGCCCGGTGAGCCCATCAAAATACAACATCGGATTACCCAAGCCGCCATCGCCATGATCATGCCCTGGTTCAAAAAAACTGACGCCGTACAACCCTGCCTCCACGGAGTAGAAAATAGCGCCCACAGGGGTAGACCATCCACGTTTGGCAGCCTCCATTTTTGCCTTTACCAGAATTTTTTCGCGACTCAATCCCGGCATCAACGGATCCGTTTCCTGATGCAACTCCCGACCTTCAAACGGACTGGGGACAAGATCCGATACCAGTGCAACCAACGGCCTTGTTACCTGGTAACCAAGATTCATCGATACTGAAGTCACAGCCAATATCAATAACAATACCCAGACCCACACACCACCAGAACGGTGCAAATCGAAATTGATGACCTGCGGACTTTTATGCCAGCGGAATACAAAAGATTTGCGCCAACTGCGCCTGCGCGGAAAAGAAATCCATAATGCAATAAAACAGTCAATGACCCAGACAATACCGACGATACCCATAAACAGCACACCAAGCTCGATATTGAAACCTTCTGGAATATGCATGCTGTAATGCAGTTTGTATAAAAACGGCAAAAGGTTTTCACGCGATAGCGATACAGCACCCCATTCACGCCGCCCTTGCACTTCACCACTGACAGGACTGAGTGCGATTTGATTAAAACCGACATCAAATATTTTTTTAGTAACCGGGTCGATTCTGGCATCAACAGATACAGTCAGAGCACGCCCCATTTCTGTTTGCAATGGAAGATAGCTGACCAATAAACGTGGATCGCTGGCTTCCAGTTGATTGGCCAATATCAGTGTATTTTGTGGATTTCCTTCTGCAGCAGAATGAAATAATTCTGGATTCAACCACTCATCCAGTTCATGGTCCCACGAAATAATGGCACCGGTAAAACCTGCAATAAAAAGAAACACCGCTGTCAATAAACCGAACCAGCGGTGCAACAAAACCAGCGATTGACGCATTACTTTTTACCAGATCAACGAATCAATATTTCCAGGTCAGCGAAGCCATCACATTGCGTGGCTCACCGTAATAAGCCTGATCCCAGTTGAGACTGTTCAGGTACTTCTCATCAGTGATGTTATTCAGGTTAACGGCTGCCGTGAGATGTTTATTGAAATCGTAGGATACAAAGGTATCTATCAGCACATAACTGTCCTGCTTAACCCAGGCATTGTCGGTTCTTATGGTGTCTTGCCAATTTGCACTGGCACCGACTTTTACCGCCTCCATTTGCGGAAATCGGTAACTAAACGCAGAGCGGAACATTTCTGTAGGAATGTAGTTGCGCGCATCGTGGCCTTCTTTATTTTCGATATCCAGAGCGGTATAACCAATAGTCGCTTCCAGTCCTGGCGCGATTTCACCCGCTACCTCTATTTCATAACCGTAGCTGTCATAATCCCGTGCATTGTAGAAAGACTTTCCAGTATTAGGATTAAATCCTCCCAATTCAGCCAGGTTTTCATGGCTGGCATCAAAAATGGCAAAACTGGTATTGAGGCGGTCTTCAAACCATGATGATTTCAAACCGATTT
The DNA here is from genome assembly GCA_035456205.1 of Pseudomonadales bacterium. Classification (GTDB taxonomy): domain Bacteria; phylum Pseudomonadota; class Gammaproteobacteria; order Pseudomonadales; family UBA7239; genus UBA7239. The sequence goes on along the minus strand of DATIDQ010000066.1, from coordinate 2,369 downwards.
CCTTGCTGTCACCCTCGGTAGGCGTCAGACGATTGCCAACATAATCTCCTTCATCTTGCGGTGAGAAAGTTTCTGTGTAGCTGGTATAGGCTGACCAGTTTTTATTGATGTCATACACCAGACCCGCGTACGGAATGGTCTTGCCAGTTTCTTTTGCGCTGTATTCCGGTCCGTAACTGATACCACTGCTTTTCCAGTCCACGACACGCACACCGGTGATCAGCGACAGAGGATCAGTCAGACGGAAATGGCCAGCTAGATAAATCGCTTTTTCCTTGTCGACATAATCCGCACCAACACCCGGCAAAAAGAAATTGGGTTCTGCAATATTGCCTTTCCAGAAATTGAAATTACCAACTGACGGGAACCCATACGCAGGATCAGTGAACGGATTTTCGACGTAATCCCTTTTGGCATAGCTCACACCCATCACCACATCATGCTCACGGCCACCCAGCTGGAATTTACCGCTGAGGTATGTATCCAGCGCATCGGTTTTTATGTCGTCTTCATAGCGACCTGTCCAGCCCAGCATGCCCAGCCCAGTTGCCATGTCTGGCCCGATTAATGGGTAGGCAGCAAACTGGTAAAAGAGCTGCTCGGTGCCTTCATAATCGGAATGGTTATAGCGAGTGACGAGCTTCCAGTCCTCGCTGAAGTGGTGCTCGAGCTCCACGAACGCTTCGTCGTTAATCGTGTCCCAGAACGACCAGTCGGCTGCAGTGCTGGTGGATACATCAAAATCAGTCTGCACGCCATTGCTGTAAACCATCGGCACAGCGCCCCACATCGGGCTATTACTGCGGCTGTCCTGCCGATTCACACCCAGCGTCAGTGTGGTGTCGTCATTGAATTTGAAATCAGTCACACCGTAGAGAACAGTCAAATCCCTGCCGTAATTGTCCAGATAGGATCCCTTGCTTTGTTGCGCCACCACCAGGCGACCACCGAGCTTGTCATCAACCCTGCCAGAAACATCGGCATCCAGGCGATAGTTGTCCCAAGAACCGACCGACGAGGTGATGGAAGACTGGAACTCATCCGTCGGACGCTTGCGCACCATATTAACGGCGGCGGCCGGGCTACCCGTGCCAGACATCAAACCGGTCGCGCCACGCACGACTTCGACACGGTCATAGATGGCCGTATCAATATCGCCGATCATGATATTGGAGCTTAAAGGGACAGGCAGGCCGTCCTGCTGGAAGTTATTGACCTCAAAGCCGCGAGCAGTGAAGTAGGTTCGATCCGTTTCCACGTGCTCTACTGTCACACCAGTCGTATGCCCCAACACATCCTGAATACTTTCCATGTTGAAATCATCCATTGCTGTACGTGTGGTCACAGAAACCGATTGCGGCGTTTCACGCACAGAAAGATCCATTTTGGTGGCCGTTTTCATGGCACCCGTGGTGTACGACTGTGTTTGCTCAGTGGTAGTGCCAAGCCCTTCAGCCGTGACTGTAACGGTTTCCAGTTGCCTGTCTTTCTCCCCGGCTTCTTCCACCGCCTGAACAGGAGTGGATGCTACAGCCAGCATCAAAGCGCCAACAGAGCCAGCAGATAATAGGTACAAAGGGGTAGAAAGATTTAAAAACACGGCGAACTCCTGAAGAAGGTATTCGCAAATGATAACCATTGTCTTTTACAGTTGTAAATAGTAATCTTTATCATTTATAATCTCCGCTCGCTATTACCACTCACCTCGGGCAGGATTTTTTATGAAACAACCCAATGCAAACACTGCTGCATTCTTACTGGCTTCAGGACTATTGGCCTCATGCCTGGTACTGAGCGGCTGCGATAAAAAAACTGAAGAAAAACCAGCTGCTCCAGTCGCAGCCCCTGCTGCAGCGCCGGTACCAACGGTTGATCAGGATGCCGCTGCAAAGGCCGTTATCAATCACTATGCCGACATTGCATTTGCTGCGTACAGCGACTCCCTGGGCACTGCAGAAAAGCTGCAAGCCGCTATTGATACTTTCGTAAAAAATCCTGATGAAGCTAACCTGCAAGCTGCCCGCGCGGCATGGATCGCCGCCCGCATTCCTTACATGCAGACCGAAGCCTTCCGTTTTGGTAACAAAGTCGTGGATGACTGGGAAGGTCAGGTCAACGCCTGGCCGCTGGACGAAGGTTTGATCGATTACGTCGCTGCCGACTACCAGCACGCACTCGGCAATCCCGGCGCTACCGCCAATATCGTTGCCAACACCAGCCTGACCGTTGGCGAACAAAAACTGGATTTCACCCAGATCACACCGGAATTGCTGGCCAGCCTCAACGAGTTAGGCGGCTCGGAGGCCAATGTGGCTACCGGCTATCACGCCATTGAATTTCTGCTGTGGGGTCAGGATCTGAATGGCACG
>DATIDQ010000065.1:0-22278 GCA_035456205.1 Pseudomonadales bacterium | reverse complement strand
TATGCATGCCCGGCGCGATGGGAGTATGGCAGGAGGCAACCGTGCGAATGGGGCCGTCTGCCTGCAACGCCACTTCCACCGAACACACCCGGCAGGCACCGTGCGGCTTCAGACGCGGGTCATCACACAACGTGGGAATGTAATCTTCACCGATATGTCGCTTGGCAAATTGCAGGATGGTTTCACCATGGCGAATCTCGTGCGCTTCACCATCGATATACGCAAGGGGCAATATATGCGTGTTGTGTGTGTTCATGTTGAAACCTCTTGCCTGCAATGCTTGTCAAACGCGTGTCAGTTGGTTTTCATCCGAATGTGCAAATGGTTTACCGTAGATATCCAGCGAAGTTATTTCGCGATACTTCAATGCATCACCATCCACTGTCAGGGACATACGGAACGCTTTTGTGCTGGCGTTATCACGCAGGAATGGTTGCTGCACTACGCCCCAGTCAGCATCACCAAGCTTGGCCTGTACTTCCAGTGTAGTCGCGCTGCCATTCACTGTCGCTTTTCCACCTGCCAGCAAGGCCATTGCTCGAGGAATACTCAACGAATGCGTCACTTCGCCTGTCGCTTTGTCCCATGTCCAGTAACCGCATTGGTCATGAAAAACTTTCTGGTCCGCTATACGGCTGACCACTTGCCGATAAAAAACTGCAGCCAGTATTTGTTTGTTGGCATTGGTCGCATCACCTGCTGCTTCATAGGTGATGGTTTCAAAATAGGGATTTTCTTCTTTTGGCATGTCCGGATCCGGCGCGATATCCATACCCTTACCACCTTCCCAACGTCCGACAAGGCCAGCCAGGGGGCCATAATCCACACCGTTAATCACCGTACTGCTCATGCTTTATTCTCCTCCGTTATCAGTTTATGAAATAACTTTTCAATTCATCAGAAAAATACTGCAGCGCATTGCGAATCGGTAACGGCAAGCCGCCACCCAATGCGCACAAAGAACCACTTTGCAGCGTATCCAACAAATCACCGATCAATTTTCGATCCAGTTTCTGCTCACCTGTGATCGCACGTTGCAACATTTCTTTACCGCGCGTCGAGCCCAGACGGCAGGGAAAACATTTGCCGCAAGATTCTGTAGCAGTAAAAGCAAACAGGTGTTCCATATACGCAATGACCGGAAAGCTTTCCGGCACACAGACAATGCTGCCGTGACCCAGCAGAAAACCATGCTTGGCGAAGGTTTCGAAGTCGACAGTGAGATCATCAATTTTTGACACGGGCACCAGGCCACCCAGCGGCCCACCGATGTGCAACGCTTTCACCGGCACACGAAAACCTTTACCCAATTCATCAATGACTTTGCGCAATGGATAGCCCATCGGCACCTCATACAAACCCGGACGATTAAATAAACCATCAAGGCTCAACAGCTTCGTGCCCGATGATTGCACGCCACCGGAAACCGAATAAGCACTACCAGCCATATCAAGCAGGGCAGGAATAACCGCAAATGTTTCCACGTTATTCAGTATGGTCGGTTTTTTATATAAACCTTCCACTGTCGGGAATGGCGGGCGGATATCCACTTCCGGTCTGCGCCCTTCAATCGAGGCAAGCAGCGCCGTCTCTTCTCCACAGATATAGGCACCAGCACCTTTGATGACTTTGAATTCAAAATCAAAGCCGCTGTCGAGAATATTCTTGCCGAGTATTTTGTGCTGCCTGAGCAAGTCGATTGCCTGCTGTGTTTTTTCTATCGCTTCAGGATATTCAGCACGGATATATAGCACCCCGTTTTTACTGCCTGCAATAAATCCGGCAACCATCATGCCGAACAATACGCGCAAGGGCTGATACTCCAGCAAATAGCGATCTGAATAAGCGCCTGGATCACCTTCATCGGCATTGCAGACAATATATTTTTCGTCACCTGGTACATTCTTGCAGGATTCCCATTTCATACCTGTTGGAAATCCTGCGCCGCCGCGTCCACGCAGTTTTGAAACCTTGATCTCCTCCAGCACGACATCCGCACCATCCAGAAAAACTTTTTGCAACTGCGCTTTGAATAGGGAAATATCTGCGAATGGCGCGGTCAACAATGCAGCGCCGACAGCTTCTACATGGTAATTGTCTTGCTGGTGCACTGCACTGTCTTGCAGAATGGCATCCAGTTTTTCGATTGCCACGCCGGAATAATTTTTTCCATGCAATTGGAAGCTGGCATTTTCATGGCAGCGGCCAAGACAGGTGATATGGCCAATGTTGTCCGCCCCGAATTTTGCACTCAGCACATCATGCACTTGCTGTTGTGTGCCAGCACATAAACACGCAGAACCGTTGCAGACAAACGCTTGCTTGCCTAAATGCTCTTCTGACAAGAAGTCATAGAAAGACTGGCTGCCAGCCACTGTCGCTTTGCCAACCAGATATTCTTTTGCAATCGCGTCCAGTTGCCCGGAATCCGGCACACTATGCTCATCACCGAAAGCAGTAATCCGCTGGAACAGATTGTCATCAAGACCTTTGCGACCTGACAACTTGCTAATGTTTACCGACATGGAAACCTCATGGCAAAACCCTCTACAAACTGAGGGCTTGGGTTATGCATCGCTGTACTAATTATGTTCATTGTAAGTAACTAGACGGGTGACGCCTACCTGCCCGCATGGTTAAATGGTAATCAAACATAGAAAATAACGGCTCATGTCACAAACAGCCATCCAAGCATCTGTCATCGCAGCTTCCTCTCCAGCGCTATCGATAGTCATTCCTGTTTATGGGGCATGGCAAGCGGAGCGCGTGCTGAATGCTTTGCTGCCCATCAAGCCGCTGGAAATCCTGGTGTGTGATTCCAGCCCTCACCCGACACCACTGCCCGATCATCCGTCTATCCGGTTGATACACCTGCAACAGCGAGCGTATCCTGGCGCAGCGCGCAACGCCGGCTGGCAGCAAGCGCGTGGCGACTTTGTACTGTTTGTCGATGCCGATGTCGTACTCACCTCTGAAGCCTGCCACTTTGTTCAGCGACATATGACGTCGAATCTGCATGACATGGCTTTTGGCTTGTATACACAGGATTGTCCTGACTACAACAGCATCAGCCGCTTTGTTGTGACAATACAGCGCCACCGGTTTGAACAGGAGTTTGCCCGCCATCATTTCCGGTATGGCCAGTCATCACACGTGTTGATTCGCCGTGATCTCTACAAAAAAATCGGCTACTTCAATCCGCATCTGCGCATGCATGAAGACAAGGAAATCTGCATACGGGCAATCAATGCCGGTGTGGATATTAACGTCTACCCCGAGTTTCTGGCCGACCATATCAAGATTTTCTCTTTCATGGATCTGATGAAAGATCATGGGTACAAAGCATATCTGGCATGCGAAACCCAGTTCAACCACCCGGCTATATTCAGGAAAGTTGAAAATCAACTCAGCACACGATTCAAGACCAGCCTGATCACTTCTTTTATCCTGCCGCTGTTATTCCTACTGTTAATGGCTTTACAAATAATTTCTGGCAACACCGCTGCTATAGCCTGTGTAGCTGCGCTGTTATCGCCATTATTACTGGCACACGAAATTTTTCTACCGTTGCGCATAAGAGAAAAAATCACCGGGCTTTTGTTATGGCCTTGTATGGGCGTCACAATTTGCAGCGGTGTCATGCTGGCCAATTGTCGTGTATACAGCCAAGCCATCATCAGAAAAATTTCATACGCACCGGTATTGTTAGAATTAGCCAAGCGCGTTTTTTTCAGGCGCGGCATGCCTGTCAGCATCATTCATTTTATTACGTCGCGCTGCAACCTGCGCTGCGAACACTGCTTCTATAAGGAAACACTGGACCTCAAGGATCCGGGTGAGCAGGATTTACTGCAACTCGAAAAAACCACACAAGAAATCGGTTCGGTACTCTGGTATGCACTGGGTGGTGGCGAACCTTTTCTGCGTAATGATTTGCCTGATATCCACCGGGTCATTATGCAAAACTGCCAACCCATGATGGTCAGCATTCCGACCAATGGCTGGTATACCGACAAAACTTACCTCAGCACACTTCGCATGCTGCAACAGATGCAACGCGGCACGCTGACGATACAAATCTCTGTCGATGGCCCCAAAGCCATACACGATGCCATCCGCGGGGAAGATTCATGGCGTCACCTGCTGGCAACCTGGAAAAAACTGAAAGAGTTACAGCGGATTTATCCTGGATTGTCGTTAGGCATTATCACCGTCGTCAACAACACTAACGCTCACGTTTATCCCGGCTTTATCGATGAAATCACGGACACATTCCAGCCAAACCAGATCAGCGTCAATTTGATACGCGACACCGAAAATCGCCAGGCACCGGTATCCATCCCTGTACTGGACGCTTACAAAGCCGCTATCGAACGCTATGAATGGTTGATACAGCATAAAACCCTGACTGCATTCAGTTATCTGGGCGGTATCGTTGTGCGGGCGAAAGAATCTGTGCAAAAGGAATTGATTTATCGCGTGATGCGCTTTAACGAATTTGTCACGCCCTGCACGGCCGGTGATCTCACCTATGTGATCTGGGAGGATGGACGTGTCAATGCCTGTGAGATGCTGCCGGATACCGTCGGAAATATTATCGGGGATAAACCAGAGAATAATTTCCGTGCCATTGTAAAAAACGAAAAAGCAGCAGCGCTGAGGAAAAAAATTGTCGCTGAAAAGTGTAAATGCAGCTATGAATGCACAATGACAATCAACACGCTATTCAGCTGGCCCATTGCCGGAAAATTATGGTCCCGCGTGCTGACAGGGAAATCCGGCCACCCATTGCCGCTACCGGATTCACGCACTTCTTAAGCCCCTTTCGTTTTAATACGCTGCTCGCCGCTGTAACAATTGAAACCGGATGATTTCAAAAATCCCACCAACGTCATACCGTGCGTCCGGGCCAGATCGACTGCCAGACTGGTAGGCGCCCCAACCGCCGCCATAAAAGCAATGTTGGCTGTCAGAGCTTTTTGTACAATTTCAAAACCAGCGCGTCCGCTGACCAGTAACATACAATCTTTCGTCGGAAATTTCTGTGCCAGCAGACAAGCGCCCAGCAATTTATCAACCGCGTTGTGGCGCCCGACATCCTCCCTCAGCAATAATAGTTTTCCATCAACGCTGAACAAGCCGGCAGCATGCACACCACCTGTTTGCTGGAAAAGAGTTTGGGCAGTATTCAATAACAACGGCAATGTTTGTAACAGCGCGGCATCCATCATCGGGGCGCGTTCATGCAATTGAGGTTGATGCAATAACTGCAACGATTCAATTGACATTTTGCCGCATACACCGCAACTGGATGTACTGAGAAAGTGGCGCTGGAAACGCTTCGTATCCAGTTGATGATCCGGTGACAGTTCCACTAATACCGTGTTTTGATTGTCGCCGCGGGTTATCGCCAGGATCTGTTCACGCTGGCGCACAATGCCCTCGCTAAACAACAAGCCCGCTGCAAGTTCTACATCATTGCCCGGCGTACGCATGGTGATGGTTAATGGCTCCTCCTCCCACTCACCATTGCGCTGCCAACGCAAACGAATGTCCAGCGGCTCTTCAACGGCCAGTGCATCACCCTGCTGCACATCGCCATCAACACCAACGCGGGTGATGTTGTATTGCAGCAACGAGTCATCTTCTTTCATGTCAGAACTGTCAATCACTTCGCAGCTTGCCCGCATAGTTGCCATCAGTAGAATTGCCATGATGATTGGCGTTTATTGCCATTGCAATCTTTTGTCTGTAGCGGCAGCATAATCGTCCACCCATGATTTTATCCGGACACCTGTATGAGCGATATCGACATTAAAAATGCTGCACAAGCAGCAGCCCAACGTTCCATTGATACTGTGCGCGCCAAAGATAAAGAGGGCTGGGTAGCCAACTTTGCCGAAGACGCTTGTATTGAAGACCCGGTTGGCAAATCACCACTCGACCCGACGGGCAACGGACACAAAGGCAAAGCCGCTATTTCAGCATTCTGGGATATGTGTATCGCACCCGGCAATGTGGATTTCAATATCCGTGAATCGTATCCGGTCAGTGATGTTGCTTGCGCCAATGTCGGCTCCATCCTCAACACCATGGGCGATATGAAAATTGAAGCCAAGGGCGTGTTCATTTATCACGTGAATGCAGAAGGCAAAGTCACCAATTTACGTGCTTATTGGGATTTCAACAGCACGATGGCTGCTGCAAAAAAATAATCCACTCTGCGGATTTCAGCCGTTTTATAAACCACGTTGTTTATAGAATAAAACGGCTGAGATCCTCGTCTTGCGACAATGCCCCAAGATGTGTTTCTACATACGCGGCATCAATAGTTAGCGAGCGATGTTCTGCTGCGATATCGCCAGCAGAAAACGAAACCTCTTCCAGCAACCGCTCCATCACTGTGTGCAAACGACGCGCGCCAATATTTTCAGTGCGGTCATTCACTTGCCAGGCAATTTCCGCAAGACGGCGTATACCATCTTTGCTGAAAGATATATCCAGCCCTTCAGTTTTCAGCAAAGCCTGATACTGCTCGGTCAACGATGCATCCGGCTCTTGCAAGATGCGCTCAAAATCATCCGGCGTCAGCGCATTCAGCTCTACACGTATCGGTAAACGCCCTTGCAGTTCAGGAATAAGATCGGAAGGCTTGGCCAGATGAAATGCACCGGATGCTACAAACAGGATGTGATCGGTTTTGATCATGCCGTATTTGGTGGTCACCGTGCAGCCTTCAATCAAGGGCAGCAAATCGCGTTGCACGCCTTCACGCGATACATCGGCACCGCTGGTTTCACCACGCCGGCAAACCTTGTCAATTTCATCGATAAAGACGATACCGTTCTGTTCTGCTGCATGGATAGCACGTGTTTTTATTTCTTCGTCATTGATCAGACGTCCGGCCTCTTCATCCTGCAATTGTTTCATCGCAGCCTTGACAGTCATTTTCCGTACACGCTTCTTGTCGTTCGACATACTGGAAAACATATTCTGTAACTGGCTGGTCATTTCCTCCATGCCAGGCGGCGCCATGATCTCGACACCGACTGGTGTGGCGGCTACCTCAATCTCAATTTCCTTGTCGTTCAATTCGCCTTCGCGCAGCTTCTTGCGAAACATTTGCCGCGTGCCAGTTTCTTTTTCAGCCGGATCAATATCACGTGCCGCAGGTAACAACGCGTCGAGCACGCGATCTTCCGCCGCATCCTGCGCCCGCATCTGCACCTTTTCCATCGCGCGTTCACGGTTTAACTTGATCGATATTTCCACCAGATCTCGCACAATGGATTCGACATCGCGCCCCACATAACCCACTTCAGTAAACTTGGTGGCTTCCACTTTGATAAATGGCGCATCGGCCAGCTTTGCCAACCTGCGCGCAATCTCGGTTTTACCGACACCGGTTGGCCCGATCATCAGGATATTTTTCGGCGTGATTTCCGCACGCAGATTTTCTTCCAGCTGCATACGCCGCCAGCGGTTGCGCAATGCTATCGCCACTGCACGCTTGGCATCGTTCTGGCCGATAATATGTTTGTCGAGTTCGCTGACAATTTCACGTGGCGTCATGTTAGACATTGTTGTTTCCAGTGGATGCTTCATCACACGCCATTTCTTCTATCGTGCGATTGTGGTTGGTGTAGATACAGATATCCGCTGCAATCGCGAGACTTTTTTCAACAATGTCGCGCGCAGATAAATCTGTGTTGTGCAACAGCGCAGTTGCTGCGGATTGCGCGAACGCACCGCCGGAACCTATCGCCAGCAGATCATCTTCCTGTTCAATGACATCACCATTGCCGGTAATAATCAGCGAGCTGGTTTTGTCTGCCACAATCAATAGCGCTTCCAGACGACGCAGGGCGCGATCGGTACGCCAGTCTTTAGCCAACTCAACAGCGGCACGTACAAGATGCCCCTGATATTTTTCCAGTTTGGCTTCAAAACGCTCGAACAGCGTAAAGGCATCTGCTGTGCCGCCGGCAAATCCGGCAATCACTTTATCGTGATACAAACGCCGGACTTTTCTGGCATTGCCCTTCATGACGGTATTGCCGAGTGACACTTGACCATCACCGCCGATAACAACGTAGCCATGGCGGCGCAGAGAGAGAATGGTGGTTCCGCGATATTGTTCCAAGGGGCACCTGATCGGTGGATATGAACAATGAATCTATGGGCAGAAACGGCTGTTTCAAGTGAACGGATAACTGACTTTGTTTATTTGACCGGAATGGTATTAACGCCATTACCATCCAGAATGATTTTGGCGTCATTCATGCCTTCGGCAGAGTTGAATGGCCCTACCAGCACTTTTTGCAAGGTTTCCCCCTTGCTGTTGGTAACACTCTGCACATTGGCTTTCATACCCAACAAGGCAATGCGCGCTTTCAACTTGTCCACTTCCGCCTTGCTGCGAAACACACCTGCCTGCAGATAGCGCCCGCCGCTAGTGACTTTAGGCGCTTCCGCCTTGGCAGCTTCTGTCTTGGCTGGCTCAGGTTTGACAGGTTCCGGGGGAACAGCGGCAGGTTTTGGCTCAGTTTTGGCCGCTTCTTTTTCGGCCAATAATTGCTGGATAGGATCGGGGTTGGCAGTGCCGGCTGGTGTAGCAGGTGTTGGCACCGCCGTATTCGCCGGGGGCGGCTGGGTGCCAGGCTGAATATCCGTTACAGGCTGACCGCCTTCAGGCAACTTGGTGTAGAACTCGAATACCGGGCTCACACGCTTGGGGGGCGCGGCAGGTTCGCTGCTTTTCTGTTCTGCCGGCGCCACCGCTTGCTGGGCAGCGGGCTTCAGGTTGGGCAACTGCGGAGCCATGCCGGAGAGATACACCAGAAACATGATCAGACAGCCAACCAGCGTGCCTACCAACACCCATAACCATGATGGTACGCCACCACTCTTTTTTCTGGCAGGTTTACGGGCGGACTCCTTCTTGAGTCGCTGGCTTCTGGCAAAATCGTGACTCATCGTACGTTTACTGCTCCATCGCAAGCGGGACACATATTAAAAACAGACATCACATAGACTCCGGCGCACCGACGCCCAGAATACTCAAACCATTACGCAACACTTGCCGTGTAGCAACTGCCAATGCCAGACGGGCATCGCGCAAAGCGGCATCTTCCACCAGAAATTGCTCTGCGTTGTACCAAGTATGCAGCCCGGCGGCAAGCTCACGCAAATACTGCGCAATGATGTGTGGCGCAAGATCACGTGCTGCCACAGCCACCGTTTCCGGATAGCGCGCTAACATATTCAACAAATCCGTTTCTTGTGCAGTAGTCAGCAATGCAAGACTGGCCAACCCCCGTGCCTGATCCCACAACAACTGCTTTTCATCCGCCTGCCGCAGCACACTGCAAACACGCGCATGCGCGTACTGGATGTAATAAACAGGGTTGTCATTGCTTTTTGCAACCGCGAGATCCACATCGAATACCAGTTGCGATGTTGCTGCGCGCGACACTAGAAAGTAACGCGTGGCATCACGTCCACACCATTCGATCAAATCACGCAGAGTCACATACGAACCCGCGCGTTTGGAAATTTTCACTTCCTCACCGCCACGCATTACTGTCACCATCTGGTGCAATACGTAATCCGGCCATCCGGCAGGAATATCGGCTTTCAATGCCTGCAAACCGGCACGCACGCGGGTGATGGTTGAATGATGATCCGCGCCCTGCTCGTTAATCACGCGAGTAAATCCACGCTGCCACTTATTCAGGTGATACGCGACATCCGGTACAAAATAGGTATAACCGCCTTCCGATTTGCGCATGACACGATCTTTATCATCGCCGAATTCGGTAGTTTTCAACCACAACGCGCCATCGTGTTCATAGGTGTAACCATTGGCAATCAACTGCTGCACCGCAGCTTCCACTTTACCATCGGTATACAGTGACGATTCCAGAAAAAAGTTATCGAAGCTCACATCAAATGCCGTGAGATCGAGATCCTGCTCATTACGCAAATACGCAACAGCAAAATGACGAATCGCTTCAACATCTTCACCATTGATATCGTGCACATGTTTTTCATCGGCAAGATAGGCACGCGCTATATCCGCAATATATTCACCGCGATAACCGTCTTCAGGCCATCCCTGATCATCCGGGCCCAATCCCAGCACGCGCGCTTGCACCGAACGCGCAAGATTATTGATCTGCGCCCCGGCATCGTTGTAATAAAATTCACGCGTCACATTCCAACCGGTGACTTGCAACAAGCGGCACAGGCAATCACCAATGGCAGCGCCACGACCATGACCAACATGCAAGGGGCCAGTCGGATTCGCCGATACAAACTCCACTTGCACATTCACACCGTTGCCGACATCTGTACAACCAAAATTCTCTGCTTCAGCAAGAATGCGCGGAATCACTGCCAACTGCGCGTCACTGGCAATAAAAAAATTGATGAAGCCGGGGCCAGCAATATCTGATTTGGCGATCAATGCATTGGCAGGAATAGTGGCGAGAATAGCAGTCGCAAGATCGCGTGGAGATTTGCCCGCTTTTTTTGCTAGCACCATCGCAATATTGGTCGCCAGATCACCGTGTGATTTGTCTTTGGTATTGTCTATCTGCACTGCCGGCAGGGCATCAGGCGGCAGGATGGCATCAGCCTGCAACTGGCGCAGTGCTGTGACAATAAGGTCAGCAAGCTGTTGTTTCATCAGATTGAAAGGGTCCGGAACAAGGGGCGCATTATCGCCATTTCAGCCAAGGCACGCCATATAAATACCTCCTGCACAAAAGGGCACTTTTGCTCGGCACCATTGCCTGCTAGATTCTCCTTTTGGATCCAGAGTGTTCGATGATGTTTGAAGTGGGTGTTATTCCGGTCGCCGGCGCAGGATTGCGGCTCTACCCCTATACCCAAAGCACACCCAAAACCTTGTTGGAAGTGGGCGGCGTGTCCCTGCTGCTGCGTAACATTGCTATTCTGCGCGACCAGCTGGGCGTGAAGACAATCTTCCTGATCATTGGCCACCAGGGGGAGCTGATCCGCACTGCAGTCGGTGATGGCATCAATCTCGGGGTACGCATCGAATATGTGGAATGCAAGGATATCAATGCGGGCCTTGCGCGCGGCTTGTTGCTGTTGCGTGAAAAAATTCACAGCCATTTTCCAGTCATCCTCGGTGATGAACTTTATCTGGGCAGCAATCACCAGCAATTACTGCGTTATGCCAACCAGCCAGTCGATGCGGTATGCGGCATCAAGATAACCGGCGACACCACACTGATCCGGAAAAATTATGCTGTCACACTGGATGGCGATCGCATAACGTCACTGGAAGAAAAACCGGAAACAGTTACCACGCACTTTCTTGGCTGCGGCACATATATTTTTTCGCCAGCCATTTTCACTGCCATCGAGAACACACCACCCTCCCAGAGATCCCATCGCATTGAGTTGACCGACGTGATCGAGCGACTGGTGCGTACAGGTGCGGATGTTCGCCCCGCTATCCTGAAAGGCGGCTACCGGAATATCAATTATCCGGAAGATTACAACAGTGCGATGAACCTGTATCGCAAAATTCATTTTGATGAGTACAAAGTCAGCCTGGTGATTCCCGCCTACAACGAAGCTACTGCTATCGGGCAAGTAATCGAAGATTTTTCCAGTCAAGTGGATGAAATTGTTGTAGCGGAAAATAATTCACCGGACGGTACAGGTGATATTGCACGCGAAGCTGGAGCCAAGGTTATTTCAGAAAATTTTTCTGGCTATGGTGCAGCGCTTCGTCGCGCACTGGATGCAGCAACAGGTGATATTCTGGTGCTGATGGAAGGCGATGCATCTTTCACTGCAGATGATTTGCCAAAAATTCTTGCCTACATGCGCGATGCCGATATGGTGATTGGTACACGCACCACCAAACAGATGATAGAGCAGGGCGCTAACATGGATGTATTCCTGCGTTGGGGCAATGTTCTTGCAGCAAAAGTTTTGCAGTTTTTGTGGATACGCCAGGAACCGCGCTTCACCGATCTCGGTTGCACCTATCGCGCAATCTGGCGCGACACATACAATATTATCCGCCCCAATCTCACTGGCATCGGCCCGGAGTTCTCCCCGGAAATGATGGTGGAAGTATTGCGCGCTGAACGGAAAATTATCGAGATTCCTGTCACCTATCGCCCGCGCATCGGCGATGTTTCCAAACACTCCGGCAACAAAATGGCCATACTGAAAACCGGTACAAAAATGCTTACCTTGATTTTCAAGCGGCGCCTGGGATTGAAGTAAGCACGCTTAATCAATATCAACCGCAACGGGTGTGGCAGATGGCGCCATATCTGCCGGATTCTTCAATATCAACGCCAACGGCACAATAATCAACGTCATCCACATGATGAGATAAAAATCCTGCAAATAGGCGAGTTGCACCGCCTGTTTCAGTACCTGTCCATCCAGCGCCGTGAGGCCCAGTGCAGTCTGTGTATTCCAGATTTGTGGCAATACACCCCAATCCAGCAGATGGTTAAACGGTGATATATTTTCGCTCAGGATGGCGTGGTTGCGCTGGATATTATCTGCCAGTTGCGTCACGACTACCGAGATACCTATAGCGCTGCCGATATTGCGCACAAGACTGTAAATCGCTGAACCTTCTGTACGCAAAACGGGATCCAGTGTAAGAAATGCAATAGTCGATAAAGGCACAAAAATAAATCCCAAACCTGCACCTTGCAGCACACCCACCCAGGTGATAGTGGATTCACTCACATCCACTGAAAAATGCGTCATACACCACAACGACAAACTGGTGCAAATACCACCGAGCACAATAATACCGCGAGGATCTACTCGCCCCATGACGCGTGAAGCAACGATCATACCGAGCATAGTGCCGGCCCCACGCGGAGCAAGAATCAATCCGGCATCATAAACAGAATAGCCCATCAGGTTTTGCAGGAATGGTGGCAATAAAGCGAGCGTAGCTAACAGAATGACGCCCACAAAAAATATCAGCACCAGGCCAACACAAAAATTTCTATCCGTGAACAAACCGGGTTCGATAAATGGTCTTTTGTGGGTAAACATATGCACCACAAACATGTAAAAAAACAAACCGGCAATCACCGCTTCCGCAATGATTTCTTTTGACTCGAACCAATATAAGGTTTTGCCGCGATCCAGCATCAATTGCAATGCCCCGATACTGATACCCAGCATGAGAAAACCGAAAACATCAAAACGACGCTCACGATCAATCGTTGATTCATCCACCAACGCAATTACGCCAAGTAACGACAAAATCCCGAAAGGCAAATTGATGTAGAACACCCAGCGCCAATTGTAAAATTCGGTGAGCCAGCCACCGATAGTCGGCCCGAGTATCGGCGCCACCATCACACCGATACCCCACAGCGACATCGCCTTTGCGTGTTTTTCGCGCGGAAATGTATCGAGCAATACTGATTGTGAAACCGGCACCAGACTCGCACCAAACACGCCTTGCAGCATGCGCGCGATAACCACTTCCGGCAGGGTTTGTGCAGCGCCGCACAAACCGGATGCAATGGTAAAACCGGCCACGGACCACACCAGCATACGCTTGCGGCCAAAACGCCCGGCGATATAACCCGTCATCGGCATCACAATAGCCGCGGTGATAATGTACGACGTGAGCACCCAGGAAATCTGGTCTTGTGTTGCCGACAGCGTGCCCTGCATATGTGGCAGCGCAACGTTGGCAATGGTGGTATCAAGAATCTGGATAATCGCCGCCAACATGACGGCAGCAGCCAACAAAATCTGCCGGATATCCGGTGGCAGACGACGGAGAAACTCCACGGACTTACTCCGCGCCTGTCATGCGTTGCAAACGCGATTTTCCGGTATCGATGGTCACCCGCGTGCTCATACCGGCACGCAGCACCGGCGCATCCTTCAAAGACTCAAGCTCGATACGGACTGGAATGCGCTGCACAACTTTTACCCAGTTACCCGATGCATTCTGTGGCGGCAAGATAGAAAACTCCGCACCACTGGCCGGGCTGATGCTCGCCACTTTTCCTTTCCAGTGCAAATCCGGGTACATATCGATATGCACATCCACTGCCTGCCCCGGTCGTACATGCGTCAAATCAATTTCGTTGAAATTGGCGTCAATCCACAAGGCATGGTTTGCCACCAGCGCCAGTGCCGGACTGCCGGCATTCAGATGCTGACCGGGCTTGGGTATGTTGCTAACCACACCATCAAACGGCGCATACACCGTGGCATGTTCCAAGTTGATGTCAGCTTGCGCCAATTCCGCCGCCACTTCCTGATACGCCGGATACTGCTCAACCGGCGCATCAGGCAAATGATTCAAACCCGCTGCTAAACGCTCAATATCCTGTTGTATAACAGCGATTTGCTGACGAGCCACATCCAGTGAATGATGCAAACTGTCCAGCTGGATTTGTGAGGTGAAATGCTGCTGGGATAAATCAGCCTGGCGTCGATACTCCTTTTCAGCAAACGCAGCATTGGTTTGTGCCAGTGCCAGCTCACCCTGCTTGCTGCGATAAGCCGCTTGCAGAGCCTCGATATCGGTGCGCACTTTTTCCTGACGAGCGCGAGCGCGCTCCAGCGCCACTGTAAATAGCGCCCGATCCAGTTGGAACAATGGCTGTCCTTTTGTCACCAGCTGGTTCTCTGTCACCAGCACGTCAGTGACAGCCGCCGACACTTCCGGCGCAATCATCACCTTGTCAGCTTTCAGGTAGGCGTTATCGGTCTCGACAAAACGTTCGCCCGACAAGTAGAAATAGAGTGACACTGCAGCCACCAGCACGGGGGCGCTTATCAGTAACAATCGACGGATATTCATGCTGGCGTTCTCATACAGTTAGTCCTCGGAATCTTGTTCAGGTACAGCACCAATCTCGACCCTGAGCAGGTTTTCCTTCATGGACTGCAGCGTGGCAAAAAACTGCATTCTCTCGTTCTCTCCCAGACCGGCAATGGCAATCGCGCGGGTTTCAGCCGCCAGCGTCCAGATCTGCTCCAGCAAAGGGTGAGCACTCGCTGTCAGGGAAAGACAGAAAGCACGGCGATCTGATGGATCTCGTCGACGCTCGATCAAGCCGGCTGCCTGCAATTTGTCTAACAGGCGCGCCAATGTGATCGGCTGCACTTCCAGGATTTCAGCCAGCGCCACCTGCTGGATGCCTTCATTGCGCGACAAATGCAGGATCACCCGACACTGCGCCTGTGTCAGACCCAGCGCCTGCACCCGGCGATTGAAGTTACGGCGCAACAGCCGCGCAACATCGTGAAGCAGGAAGCCAAAGGCTCCTTCTGGTTCAACGGGCAGAGTGGGTGAGGATGAACTCATCACAGCATCACAATTAGTAAGTAATGCTTATTATATGTATTGCGTGCTAGTTGTCAGTGCGTAGTTTCCGAGCACTCATGGTAGATTTAGCCCCTGAACCGACAGGACACCCCGGAAAGTACATGCTGTTTAATGCCAACGAATTCATTTTTATCTTTCTACCCATAGCCTTCTTGTTGTACCACCTGACTCGACGCTACTCCAGAAACCTCGGCTTCCTGATGCTGACGCTCGTCTCCCTCACCTTTTATGGTTACGGCGAGCCCCGTTTCATTCTGTTACTGCTGGCCTCTGTCACAATTAATTACTTCATCGGCTGCAGACTCATAGAACACAAAAACAAGGCGCTGCTGACACTGGGTATAGCTGTAAATGTGATTGCCATCGGGTACTTCAAATACGCAAATTTCCTGATCGAAAACACCAACAGTCTTTTTCATAGCAATATTGCCCTTGCCAATATTGCTCTCCCACTAGGCATTTCATTTTATACATTCCAGAAAATTGCTTTTCTGGTTGAGGCCTACAGATCTGAAATAAGAAAACCAAAATTTATTGAATATTTGCTGTTTGTCAGTTTTTTTCCGCAGCTTATCGCTGGGCCGATCGTTCACTTCAACCAGATCGAATCCCAGATACGCAACCAGGAATCCATTCCTCTACGGCTAATCACCTCCGGCATATTTTTATATTGTATTGGCTTGTTTAAAAAATCTGTATTTGCAGACTTTGCCGGAGTATGGGCAGATTACGTATTTGACAATCCACTCGCATCAACACCAGAACAGACCCTGTTGGGATCTATGGCCTACACTCTGCAAATTTACTTTGATTTTTCTGGATATAGTGACATGGCAATAGGGTTAGGCATGATGTTTGGAATCGTATTGCCGATTAACTTCAACTCGCCATACCAATCAAAAAGCATTGTAGAGTTCTGGCAAAGATGGCATATAACTTTATCTACCTGGCTCAGAAATTATCTTTACATTCCACTTGGCGGCAAAGGAAAATCAGATTTTCAACGCTCTTCGAATGTTATTATCACCATGTTGGTCGGCGGACTCTGGCACGGAGCAGGCTGGACTTTTGTTGCATGGGGAGGTCTACATGGCTTTGGAATTGCCGCTAATCATCTGTGGAGAAAAATTCATTTTTTCAGGAGCTTCAGAGAGGGATCCGCAGCCAGGTTTCTTTATGATAAAACCTGCTGGGCAATAACCTTTGTTTTTGTATCTATAGCCTGGGTGTTTTTCAGAGCTGATAATTTCTCAGATGCGAATGTTATTCTGCTAAATCTTGCGAAATTTAATTATAAATATATAACATCAGGAATAGTGCCTGATATAACTAATTATTACGGGCAAGATCAAATCTCCTTTGCCGCATGGTTAATTTCACAAAAAAGCGCATTTTTCATAAATTTATGTATTCTGATATCAATGACGGGCATAACACTTTTTTTAAAAAATTCCATGCTCATAATGGAAAAATTCAAGCCCGGTATTATTTCTGGAGTTTTTTGCGCTTCAGTTATATTTATTTCAATCATCATTAACACATTCATGGCCAGCCCAAATGCGTTTATATACTTCCGTTTCTGACAAGGTTTTTCTGGCTGCGCTGCTATTGTCAGCAACCACATTAACATTAGTCTTTTACTATATAGCTGAAGGTTTTTCAGAAACCATGCTTATGGAAAAGAAAAGCTGGCGTATCGAGTCACTAAGGGTAGAAGCAGAAAAATCAGAATTTGCCCTGATGGGGACATCACATGCTACGAGTCATGTTATGCCGCAGGACTTGCATTACATTAATCTGACCGGGGGACATAATTTACCCCCCGCCATGTATTACGAAGCAAAAGCACTACTGAAATACGCCACGACAATAAAAACAGTTTATCTGGAAGCCGATGACCATCTTTTCACTAATGGCCCTGCTTACAATATCAAAACAACTTCTGAAAATGACACAGTCCAAAATACCATGTATGACACATGGCAGCCATATTTCGATGATGAAGGAAAATCTATTTTCGGGACAAATACGAAAAAGACTGCATTATACGAATTTCTTTCGCTGCAGCCTGATATAAAGCCCATTCTGTTAAAACGTATAGTTAGAAGGATTTTTCAACAACCCACGCAAAAAAGCTCTGCGAATAGTCAAACAAATAGTATTAGCGCCTGCACGACAATACCAACCATACAGCAACCCGACACCAGCAAAGAGACCTACTGGTCCCGATTGCAGGGCAAAGATCGTGAGCTGGAATTAATCAGGAGAATATCCGGTTTTTCCCTGGACAAACCATCTCCTATTAGCCCCTTAATGACTGAATATTATGAAAAAACAATCCAGCTATTTCTGGATCATGGAATAGCAGTAGTGCTGGTCAGATTTCCCATGGCGCCAGATTTTCAGAAAGGCGTTCACCCGGAAAATACAAAAAATATCAATGCATATCTAGATAAATTGCGCAAGAAAAACAATTTGCCAATGTTGGACATCACCTATCTGGCGGAAAATGGAGACCGGTTTTTTGAGAATGAAGACCATGTCCACGCCGATTTTTTTCCGCTGATTGGACAAATAATTATCAAAGACTTCTGTGAAAATCGTCAGTGATCATACCAACAAGCGGCTATGCCAACGATTGGCTGCGCAAATACTCATCATAAGTGCCTGTGAAATCCACAATACCGGCTGGCGTGAACTCCAGAATTCTTGTCGCGAGGGATGATACAAATTCCCGATCATGACTGACAAAAATCAGTGTGCCAGGATAATTTTCCAGCGCCAGATTCAGTGATTCTATCGATTCCATATCCAGGTGATTGGTCGGTTCGTCCAGCAACATGGCGTTGCCTTTCTGCAACATCAGGCGACCAAACAGCATGCGCCCCTGCTCACCGCCAGAAATGACTTTTACGGATTTGACAATATCATCCTGTGAAAATAGTAAACGGCCGAGCGTGGCACGCACCAGCTGCTCATCACCTTTTGTCCATTGTTTCATCCAGTCAAACAAGTTCATGTCTTCAGCAAAATCGGCGGCATGATCCTGCGCGTAGTAGGCGATATTGGCCATTTCAGCCCACTTCATTTCACCGGAACTCAGTGGCAACTCATCCATCAAACAGCGCAGCAATGTGGTTTTACCGGCACCGTTCGGGCCGATAATGGCAATACGCTCACCTGCATCCACTTGTAAACTCAAGTCCTTGAACAGACTCAGTGAGTCAAAACTTTTGCTGGCTTTCACCAGCGTCAACGCCTGCCGATGCAATTTCTGCTGTTGATCAAACCGGATAAATGGATTCTGGCGGCTGGAGGGTTTTATTTCTGCCAGCTCAATTTTATCAATCTGTTTCGCACGCGATGTGGCCTGCTTGGCTTTCGATGCATTGGCAGAAAATCGACTCACGAAACTCTGCAGTTCCGCAATCTGCGCTTTTTTCTTGGCATTTTCGTTTTGCAATAACTCGCGCGCTTGTGTGGCGGCAATCATGTACTCGTCATAATTACCCGGAAACAGCTTCAGTGCGCCGTAATCCAGATCTGCCATATGTGTGCAGACGCTATTCAGGAAGTGGCGATCGTGCGAAATAATCACCATCGTGCTGCTGCGCGCTTTCAATATATCTTCCAACCAGCGAATCGTATTGATATCAAGGTGGTTGGTCGGTTCGTCGAGCAGTAACACATCCGGATCAGAAAATAATGCTTGCGCCAGCAACACGCGCAGCTTCCAGCCCGGTGCCACTTCGCTCATCGGGCCGCTGTGTTGCGCCAGCGGAATACCCAGACCTAACAGCAATTCACCAGCGCGTGACTCTGCGGTATAGCCGTCAAACTCCGCAAACTGTACTTCCAGTTCAGCGACTGCCATACCATCGTCCTCGGTCATTTCAGGCAGACTATAGATACGGTCGCGCTCGGCTTTCACATCCCACAACGCTTCATGGCCCATGATGACCGTGTCCAGCACTGTGAATTGCTCGTAGGCAAACTGATCCTGCCGCAACTTACCCAAACGAACATCGGCCGGGCGCATCACATTGCCCGCCGTTGGCTCGAGATCACCACCGAGAATTTTCATGAAGGTGGATTTGCCGCAGCCGTTCGCGCCGATCAAACCATAACGGTTGCCGTTGCCAAATTTGACAGACACGTTTTCAAACAGGGGTTTGACCCCGAACTGGATGGTGAGATTACTGGTGGCGATCACAATAAGAACCTGAAGCAGATACGGGGCAACAGCGCACCGTCAAGGGCGGCTAGTGTAGTGACTGAGTTTCCCCACGCAATACGCAACAACCAGCAGCAAACCGCCTGTGATAATGCCAGCCAATGCGCCAAGCAAGGTCGGCATCAACCCCGCCAACACGCTGCCAGCCACCGGTACAGCAGCCGAAGCAGCTACCGCAGCTTCCACACCCTGATGGGCAGACGGAATGCCATGCAACAAAATGCCACCACCCACCATAAACATGGCCGCTGTACCAATCACTGACAATGACTTCATCAGGTAAGGCGCAAAAACCAGCAACCCGCGACCTAGCGCACGCTTACCACCGGCCCATAATGTCGTTGCAACATCTTTGACGAGATGCAAACCTGCATCATCCAGTTTCACGATGCCCGCCACCAGTCCGTAGACACCAACTGTCATAATCAACGCAATTCCCGATACTACAGACACCTGCACACTGAACGCCGCATCTCTCACTGTGCCAAGTGCGATAACAATAATTTCTGCGGATAAAATAAAATCCGTGCGAATCGCGCCTTTGATTTTTTCTTGCTCGAACGCAACAAGATCTGCCGCAGGATCAAGTAATGCCTGCGTAATAGCAGCGTGCGCGGCAATATTTTCTGCAGGGCTATACAAGAATTTGTGGGCGATTTTTTCAAAACCTTCAAAACAGAGATAAGCGCCACCGAGCATCAACAACGGCGTCACCAACCACGGCGCCAGCGCGCTGATCAACAGAGCAGCGGGCACCAGAATCAATTTGTTGCGAAATGAACCTTTAGCAACCGCCCACACGACTGGCAACTCACGCTCTGCACGCACGCCGGACACTTGTTCCGCATTCAGGGCAAGATCATCACCCAACACTCCGGATGTTTTTTTCGCAGCTACTTTGGTGAGCAGTGCCACATCATCCAATACACTGGCAATGTCGTCGAACAATGCCAATAAACTACCACCCGCCATACAACTACCCAACCTGGAAATGTATGCGGATTGTAATCAGATCATTCTTCCTCGTCTTCGCCTTCTACAAACATTCCAAGTTCTTTGATCTTGCGGGTGAGTGTGTTGCGGCCCCAGCCCAGCAATTCTGCAGCATCACGGCGCCGCCCAAGTGTCTGTTTTAATGCTGATTCAATCATGATGCGCTCGAATGCTGGCGTAGCTTCATCCAGCAAACGTTCATGGCCGCGCGCCAATTCCTTTTCAGCCCATTGACGCAAGGATTGCTCCCAGCCGGCGGACACAGTATTTCCTTCTGCATGCTGCTCCAGAATTTCTGGCGGCAAATCGGCCGTATGAATTTCACGCCCCGGCGCCATCACCGTGAGCCAACGGCAAGTGTTTTCCAGCTGCCGCACATTGCCGGGCCAGTCCAACTTACTCATTCTGGCTTCCGTTTCCGGCATTAATGTTTTCGCATCGACATCCAGCTCACGCGCCGCTTTACTAAGAAAAAAACGTGCAAGCGCTGGAATATCTTCACTGCGCTCCGCCAAACGTGGCAACTGGATACGAATGACATTCAAGCGATGAAAAAGATCTTCCCGAAAACGATGCTCTTGCACCAATTTGCCCAGATTCTGGTGCGTGGCAGCAATGATGCGTACATCCACTTTCACAGGAGTATGGCCGCCAACACGATAAAACATACCATCTGCCAACACGCGCAATAATCGCGTCTGCGTATCGTGTGGCATATCGCCAATTTCATCCAGAAACAGCGTGCCACCATCAGCTTGCTCAAAGCGCCCTTGCCGCTGACTGACCGCGCCGGTAAACGCGCCCTTTTCATGGCCAAATAATTCAGATTCCATCAAATCTTTTGGCACAGCAGCCATATTCAATGCAATAAACGGTTTTTTGCTGCGCGGGCTGTGTCGATGCAATGCATGTGCAACCAGCTCTTTTCCTGTACCGGATTCTCCGTTAATCAATACCGTAATATTTGAATGCGATAAACGTCCAATCGCACGAAAAACTTCCTGCATAGCAGGCGCTTCACCAATCATTTCTGTCGGCGGCGGTTCTTCGAATACCGGAGTTACACTTTGGGAACTGACTTGCGACAGGGCGCGCCGTGTAACCTCCACCACCTCATCCACATCAAATGGTTTCGGCAAATATTCAAAAGCGCCGCCTTGATAAGATGCCACTGCACTGTCGAGATCCGAATGCGCCGTCATGATAATCACCGGCAGTTCCGGATAATCGCGGTTCACTGTACGCAGCAATTCAAGACCATCAATGCCTGGCATACGGATATCACTGATCAACGCAGACGGTTGATGACGTCCTAATTCACGACGCGCTGCATCACCCGTTTCAAAACTTCTGCAGGTGATTCCTGCTTGATCCAGCGCCTTTTCCAACACCCAACGAATTGAACGGTCATCATCGATAACCCAGACCTCGGCAACATTCATGTTCATGATTCAGATATCCAATGGTAAATAAAGAGAAAACCGGGTATTGCCGGGAATACTTTCACACTCAATCATGCCATGGTGCTGCGCCATGATGGACTGCGAAATTGCCAGACCGAGACCAGTGCCATCGGCACGGCCAGAAATCATCGGAAAAAAAATCGTATCCTGCATTTCGACAGGAATGCCGGGGCCGTTATCGATCACATCAATACGGCACACAAGCCTGTGTT
>DATIDQ010000064.1:0-18749 GCA_035456205.1 Pseudomonadales bacterium | reverse complement strand
GCACTGGAGGCAAGATTCCAATGGTTATCTGTCCTGCATCTGGCGGTGTAATATCAGCTATCGCGACGGGTGCCAGTACGAATCTTATTCAGCGTGCCGGGGATGTGGCTATCAAGGAAAAGCGCCCGCTGATTCTTGTGCCGCGGGAAATGCCAGCGTCAGCCATTCATCTGGAAAATCAGTTAAAACTTGCACAATTGGGCGCGACAATTATGCCGGCAAGCCCGGGTTTCTATCAGAAACCACGCTCATTGGATGACATTATTGATTTTGTCGTGGCACGCATTCTTGATCAGTTGGAGATACCTCATACCCTGCTGGCCCGATGGGGAGAATAAATTTAATGGGCTTTCCTGAAAAAAAAATCATGTGCATATTGCGTTACCATTGGCCACTAATATTTTTTTTACTGGCTGCTGTTTTTGCAACATGTTTTTCAGTTGATTATCGTCAAAGTATCAGTATCCAATTTTCTTTTTTGTTCGGGATATCGTGTTATTTTTTGATTGTAACATTGGCAGGTAAGCACGATCGTTTGCGTTTTTTATTGCTGGCATTGACGGCAGTATTTTTTTTAGTGGCGGTTTTCGTCATATCAAGAATTATGATTGCCGGTATGGATACACCTACTGAGCAGGTGCATGCATTGGGTACACATTTTTTCAGTGTGCCAAATGATGTGTTGATGTTTGTTGTTGTGGCGCCACTGGCGTTAGGTGCGACGTGGGTGGCTGGTTGGTGGTTGAGATGTTTGGCAATTATTTATTTGCTTTTGGCATTCGCTGTCACCGAAAGTTTGCAAAGCAGACAGGCAATTGTTTTGTTTTTCATTGGTCTGGTGGTGGTTATAGCCCTGATGCGTCCTCGCTGGTCTGTCCCTGCCTTGTTGGTTGGTTCCGTGATTGGCGTAGCTGTTGATGCGCTATTGGGGTGGCCGTTGAGTCATAAAATTTTTTTGTTTCCTCGAACGTATGTTTGGCAGGCGGCGTGGGCAATGTTTACAGATCGCCCCTGGACTGGCCAAGGGCCCGGTATGTTCAAGGATCTTTATTTTGCATTCCTCGCCAAAGCCGGGTATTTTTTTCAAGAGCTTTCTGACAGGCGAACAATGCCTTGGGCTCACAGCTTGTACTTGGAACAACTAGCGGAACGGGGAATTCCTGGTTTTATGGCTTTACTGTATTTGCTAGGTGCTTCCATGCGTCTTGCTATGAAATCCTGGCGTCAATCCAGTTCAGATCTGATGCGTGGCCAAGCGGCCGGAATTCTGGCTGCACTCATTGTATTTGCGCTAGCGGGGCTTGCTGAAACAACATTATCCAGAATCTGGGTAACAATTTTATTATTTATTCTGACAGCATTTTCAGTGGCAATGGCTGAGTCCTTGAGTGGAAAAACAGCTATATCCCATCACTGAATATTATTTTTATTAGATGTATTAAATGCCGCTAGCTGCTCCGGCGTTACTTCCGGTTGATATTTTTCTTTCCATTCACTGTAAGGCATGCCGTAAATAATCTTGCGCGCTGCTTCGTAATCCACAGATTCACCTGCGTCGGCAGCAGCTGCGCTGTACCACTTTGCCAGGCAGTTCCGGCAGAAACTGGCCAGATTCATCAGGTCGATATTCTGTACATCTTTATGGCTATCCAGATGAGCGAGTAGTCGCCGAAAAACAGCCGCCTCGATGGCTGTTTTTTTGCCTTCATCCTGCAAACTGTTCATATCGCACTCCGTTTTTCGCGCCACTGTTTGATGCGCTCCGGAATAATCATCAGCATGGGCGTGATGATCAGGGTCAGCACTGTTGCAAAAGTGAGTCCATATACCAGTGCTGCCGCTAATGGCTTCCAGTATTGCGCCACCATACCTTTATCGGTGATATCCCGTCCTATCAGGTCGACGCTGATTCCCAATGCCAGTGGAACTAATCCAAGGCCAGCGGTGATAACAGTCAGGCACACCGGGCGCAGTCGTTGTGCGCCGGTGCGCACGGCCATTTCAATCAGTGATAACTCAGGCTGGTTACGCCGCAGGTGGTTGTAAGTATCCAGCAGAATAATATTGTTATGCACAATAACGCCAGCTAATGCGACGATGCCGACACCACCAAGAATAATGCTGAACGGTTGTTGGAAAATCATATGACCCAGCAACACGCCTGCAGTAGACATCACCACAGATGACAGCACCAGAAAGGTTTGATAAAAACTGTTGAACTGCGCCACCATCATAGCGAGCATCAGCAACATAGCCAGTAGAAATGCAATGCCAAGAAAACGCATCGATTTTTCCTGATTTTCGTTAGCGCCTCGGAAACGAACGCTGACACTTGGATTGATTTGCGCTTCAGTATCCAGCCAGTGTTTTATTTCAGCAATCTTGTTATTGGGCAACACCCCGATAGCAGCATTTGCATAAACAGATACAACACCAGAACCATCAAGGCGCTGCAATTTATTGACATGCGGTTTTGCTACGCGCTTGACAAAATTGCTGATCGGTACGGCACCTTGTGCTGTATTAACAGTCAATACATCGAGTGTCTCGATATTACGTTCTGTCACAGGATAACGCACACGAATATCGACCTCACTTTCTGCATCATCTGGACGGTATTTTCCAATCAGGACGCCGCTGGTAATCAGTTGCACGGCCAGTCCTGCATCCGCCACGCTGGCACCGTACAAGGCTGCCTGACTGCGATCGACTTCTATTTCCCACTCAATACCCGGCAATGGCATGGTGTCATCAACATCCACGAGATCTTTTGTATCACTTTCCAGATGTTTACGGACACGCGTCGCTTCTGCTTGCAGTGCTTCCTGGTTATCAGAGCGAAGTTCAATCTGGATATCTTTGGCAACCGGAGGGCCACCTTTCAATGGTTCAGCAACAATACGAATGCCGGAGAGATGTTTAGTATTTTCACGAATACTCCAGAAAATTTCTTTGGCACTCATCTGGCGTTTGTGAGTGGATTCCAGAGTGACAAGAATGTGGCCTATTTCGTCTTCTGATGCATTGCGTCGTTCTTGCGCTGTGCCTACCGGATATGCGCTGGTGTATGCCGATACTACGCCCGGTGTCTGGCGTACAATTTTTTCCACTTCCATGACTAATGCAGCAGATTCTTGTGCTGACAAATTTCCACGTGCACTAATGTTAACTTCACCATGCTCACCTTCGGATTCTGTGAAGTACATTGTGCCGACATTGAAGTGACCATATAGAACAAAGATAGTGACAAGAATAGCTATGGCACTGCTGAGAGACAAAAAAGGGCGGTGCAGGATTTTTTCAATAAATACTGCATATGCACCGGTGATGCCACCTAATGTACGAGGGTCGCCATGTTCCAGTGTGCGCAGTTGTTCAATGCTCTCCTGATCCAGTTCGGCTTTGCCAAACATCGCACCTAGAACAGGCAAGAAAACCAATGCGAATAATAATGACCAGGACAATACTGCAAATACAGTCACTGGCAAAATACGCATGAATGCACCATCCATCCCGGGCCAGAACATCAGTGGCAAGAATGCTGCCAGTGTTGTCAACATGGATGCTGTTGCTGGCGCAAACATACGTACGGATGCTGCAATATAAGCATCGCGCGGCGACATGCCGTCAGCCATTTTGCAATCGGCATATTCTGCAATAACGATGGCGCCGTCAACGATCATGCCAATCGCAAGTAACAGACCAAAAAGCACCATGAAGTTGAATGAGTAGCCGAGCAGAAAAATCACTGCAATGCCGCCCAGTGATGCAATCGGAACGCCGAGGCTCACCAGCATTGCTGAGCGTGTTCCTAATGCGGCAACAACAACAACCAATACCAAAACCAGTGCTGCGAGAATATTGCCTTCCAGTTCTTTTACCATCTGTAAAGTAAAAGGCGTCTGGTCAAATGTCGTGACGATGTCAATGCCGGGTGGAAGGTGTTTGCGTTCTTCTTCTACAATCGCACGCACAGCATTGGCGACTTCAATCTGGTTCGATCCTGAGCGCTTGTTTACTTCAATCGAAATGGCAGGTTTACCATTGACGCGTGTGATAGTGCTGGCATCTTTGAACGTGCGACGCACATCGGCAACATCTCCCAGTTTTACTACGCCTTCAGATGTAGCGCGTAAAGGAAGGTTGATAAGATCGTTGTAATCCTCGATCAGTCCAGGCAGCTTGACTGAAAAACGGCCGCGTCCTGTATCTACTTCTCCTGCTGGTACTAACAGGTTGTTGGCTTTTACTGCGTTGATGAGATTAAAACCACTGAGGCCGGATGTTTCGAGTTTGTTGCGGTCAATCACGGCTTCCAGTACTTCTTCGCGATGCCCGGTCAGTTTGGCATCCAGAACATTAGGTGCGTTCTGGATTTTTCGCTTGAGTGCTTGCGCATTGTTGTACAGCACGCGTTCTTGCACATTTTCACCCACCAGACTGAATACGATGGCAGGAAACTCCGCAGAAGTTATTTCTTTGATGAGCGGTTCTTTCGCGTCGTCCGGAAATTCGCCGCGAGCGCGATCAATCCCTGCGCGCACATCAGCCATTGCTGTATCAATATTTACATCACTGTTAAATTCCACCACGATGTTGACAGCATTTTCCATGGCACGTGCAGTAATTTCCTTGACACCATCAATGCTGCGCAATTCAACTTCTGATGGTTTTATCAGTAGTCGCACGCCGTCTTGTGGTGATACTCCTTCCAGCACCACAGTGACAGATATATAAGGCGTCGCAATATCCGGTGTGGTTTCAACAGAAATATGTTTATAGGAATAAATGCCGATGATCAGCACCAGCACCAACAAACTCAGCGTGGTACGGCTGCGGTCGATAATAAAATTGAGGAAACTGTTCATGGTGTGCCTGAATTGTCTGGCGATACTTCAACCTTGTCGCCGTCGGCCACCATTTCTTGTCCGACCGTAATCAGATTGATTTCTGCCGGTAAGCCAGTCACCCAGACTCCATCTGCGGTTTCGCGTACCACTGTGACAAGATGAAACTCAACGCGCTGCTGTTCGTTGATAATACGAACACCGACTTTACCTGCATCATCCAATGCCAGTACGGCGGGTGTGATGCGGTGTGCGACTACTTCTTGCAACGGAATGGTGATCTGGGTAGTGATGCCATCGCGAACGTTGGCGCCGGCTGTGTTGAGTGTGGCTTCAACGCGATATGTGCGTGTTTGCGGATCGGCGCTGCGACCGATAAAACTGATTTTTCCATCAACACGATCAC
This sequence comes from Pseudomonadales bacterium, assembly GCA_035456205.1. Taxonomy (GTDB): domain Bacteria; phylum Pseudomonadota; class Gammaproteobacteria; order Pseudomonadales; family UBA7239; genus UBA7239. The sequence continues at coordinate 13,496 of DATIDQ010000064.1, read as the reverse complement.
CATTGCTTAACTGGACATTCACAGGTTGTCCCAATTGCAGTGGTGCTACTTCACGTTCGGATGCCTGACCCGTGGCCAGCAGAGAGGCTTCATCCAACAAGCGCGCACAAATTCCCCCTCGGTCCATCAGGACGCCAATCTCGGCAGGACGATCTTCCACAAAGCCTGCGAACGGTGCGCGCATCTTGAGATGTTCGACTTCCAGTTGCGCCATTTCGAGTGCTGCCCGCGCACTTTCCAATGCGGATTTACTGGCAGCAATGGATGTATTGGACAACAGGCCGTCTTTTTTCAGACGCATCCCGCCCTCGTAATCAATACTCGCTTTTTCAAAGGCAGCTTGCGTCTGGGACAATTGGGCCAAGCGACCGTTCTCAGCCAATTCGCAGAGTACGTCGCCCGCTTTGACCTGCTGGCCTTTTTCAGCAGGAACAGCGATAACCCTGCCACCTGTTTCTGCTTTGATATCGACTACACGCTTGGCTTCAGTGCGGCCGCGCAGCACGATTTCCACTCGCTGTGGCTGAGCCGTCAGATGAGCGGTTCTCACCCGTGTCACCTTATTGGATTGGGTATTAGCCTCGTTATTGTTAGTGTTTCCCGCAGCGGATTTGTGTGTAGCTTCTGCCTCGCTGTCATGCCCGGATTTGAACACACCACTGAGCATCCACAGTGACATGACTGCGACAATCAAACCGGCTATAAGATACGTTCTTTTCAAGCGGGAGCTCCTCAGTGTTTATTACTGGTTTTGGCAGCAATAAACAGTAATATTGGTGTAACTTTATTATTCGCTGCCTGCCGCTGCACAGCCATCTGCATTTTCCACACGATAGTTGCGGCATAACGCTAAGCGCTGTATATGATGCGGTATCATAAAGTGATGCAGTTCACGCTTTTGCTCTGGATGTAATCCGGAGCAGCCAGATTCTGGAGAATGTAATGGGTACGTTTTTTATTTGTGTCATGTTGATCGTGATCGCCTGGTTGTTGTGGCTTAACCACCAGACATTGGACGGTTTTAATGAAGATCTTAAGCAGTTACGTTTGCTGGTGGCGCACATTGAGAGGCGTTTATCAGGAGAACCGGAACTGCCTATTGAGGGCCCCTCTCCGGAGCGTCCTGTCGGTGATACCAATGACCTGGATGACGAGTCAATCTGAAGCGAATTGGTGTTTTCCTAGAGGTCTTTCACCAAGGATGGATTAAAACTGTTTTCCGGAGTGGTATCGGCAGGCGCGCCGAATTCAATATTCCAGTCTTTCAGCACATCTGCCAATGCGGTGGCTTGTTCATGCAACGCCAGTAATTCCTCTTTCCCACCTTTGGCACCCATGTACATCTTGATGGCGCGCCCCTTTGCCACCAATGCGTGATTAGGATGCTGCATTTTGTAGACTTCCAGCTTCCAGCGCACGCCGTGCACCATACTGCGGTAGAAAATCAGCTTGGTATTCAGGCTGATGCCGCCGATCTCTTCCAGTTTCCCGAAGACTGAAAAATCCGTACCAAACAAGGAAATTTCCTTGCTAGTAATATCCGCCACAACAGTGGCGTTGCGTTTGCCTTCTGCAAGGATGGCCAGATCACCAAACAGTTCACCTGGAGTGATGTAGTTGATCGGGTGGGTATTCTCGTTCACTTCATCCGTGTAGACCGCCAGTTTGCCTTTCAGGACAAAGTACAGCCACGTGTCTGTATCTCCTTTTTTCAGGACAATTTCACCGGGTTCCAGCTCCAGAATACGTGAGTGCCGGAGCAATATGTCGTACTGCCAAGGCTCTGATTTGGAGACATCACGGTAGAACGGAATGCTGGCCAGTAGTTTGTCGACTTTGTCGCGCGGAAGGCCGCTGATGGGTTTGATCTGCATGGTTTGCTTAACCGGGTACCACAAAGGTTGTCATTAAATTTCTGCCCCGATCAGTGTACACCACCGCTAACCCAGATTACCAAGCGGATTTGCGAATCCAGATGGCATCACAAAATGATTCGTAATGTAGGCCTGTGGCACAGAGTTTATCGAAGTGAATTGCCAGCGAGGGTTTTTATCCTTGTCGACTAACTGGGCGCGTACACCCTCCGGAAAATCGGGATGGCGTGTGCATTGTATCGACACTATCCATTCCATGCGGAAGACATCGGCCAGCGACATTCCCTGACTACGCTGCAGCTGCTCTGCCACGATGCAAACGGTGACCGGGCAACCATGGGTCAGATTGGCCAGCGCTCTCTCAAACCATATTTCGTTGATATCCAGAGATTCCAGAGCGGTAATGGTTTGTTGCAAAGTGCCATGGCATGCATTGGCAATGAGGTTTGTGTACCGCGTGAGCTGCGGCTTCACTGCTGCTCTTGGTAACTGCTGCAAGGATTGGCTGAGAATGCCACGATTATGTGTGGAGTCAGCTGCCCAGCTTTGAGTGGCCAGTAAATCTGGCAGCATGGATTTGCCGCTGTCGTCCAGCAGGTGATCAGCCATCCCCAGCGCGATGGCATCAGCGCTATTCCACTCGCAGCCCGTGATCCCCAGAAACAAGCCCAGTCCTTGCGGTAAGCGGTTGAGAAAGAAGCTGGCGCCGACATCCGGGTACAGGCCGATATTGATCTCTGGCATTGCCATTCGTGTCGATTCAGTGACGACACGATGGGATGCTCCCATCAGCAGCCCAAGGCCACCACCCATGACTACGCCGTGCCCCCACGCTAATAATGGCTTGGGATAGTTGTGCAGTGTGTAATCGAGGCGGTATTCCTGCTCGAAAAACCGCTCGCAATAATCATCAGCAGCCAGTATGCCGGTGCGCATACGGCGAACATCACCACCGGCACAGAAAGCGCGGCCTTCGCCCTGTAATACCACGCAGGCAATATCCGGTCGGGCTGCCCACAGGCGCAACTGTTCGATAGCAGCGGTGGCCATATCCAGGGTCAGCGCATTCAATGTTTGTGGCAGATTGAGAGTGAGCCAGCCGATGGAGAAACCGTTTTGTGTCTGTTGTTCGTGTGTAGTCATCATGGGAATTGGCCGTGGCTGATTGTTGGATCTTAGCGTTAGTTGTTGGGTCTAACCCCCGGTGGCCGCTACAATAGCACCCTTGTTATCACCGCTGGATAAACCATGAAATTGTCAAAAATTCTCAAGCACTTGCCAGTTTACCTGTTGCTGATTTTGCCAGTAGTGGCATTGGCTGAGCCAGTGCCGGCGGCGCCACAGCTCAATGCCAAGGCATGGATTCTTGTTGATGCAGCAACAGGCTATGTATTGTTGGAACAAAATGCTGATGAGAAACTGCCACCTGCAAGCTTAACCAAATTGATGACCAGTTATGTGTTGTCTGCCGAGCTGGAATCCGGTCGCGTCCATAACGAAGATATGGTGCCTGTCAGCAGCAGGGCATGGGCGCAGAGCCCTGAGTTCGATGCCAAAAACAATGGCTCTTCGTTAATGTTTATTTCGCCGGACAAGCCTGTATCACTGCTGGACTTGCATCGCGGCATCGTCATTTCTTCCGGCAATGATGCCACTGTCGCAGTTGCTGAATATCTCGCGGGTAGTGAAGGCGCTTTTGTCGACATGATGAATCAATATGCGCAAAAACTGGGTATGTCCAACACCCATTACGTCAATACACACGGTCTTGATACGCCGGAGCATTATTCATCAGCCCGTGATCTGTCGGTACTGGCGCGTGCGATTATCAAAACCAAAGATTATCCATTGCATAAGGAAAAAGAATTTATTTACAACGGCATAAAACAACAGAATCGCAATGGCCTGTTGTGGACAGATGCTACAGTGGATGGTTTGAAAACCGGTCACACAGATGGTTGCGGTTATTGCCTGGTAGCATCTGCCCTTCGTGATAATACTCGTCTGGTTTCTGTTGTCCTCGGCGCACCCAGTATCAAGGAGCGCGAAGCGCAGACTGAAGTGCTGCTCAATTATGGTTTCCGTTTCTTCCAGTCGGTAAAACTGTATGCCGCTGACGCAGTTCTTGCGACGCCACGTGTATGGAAAGGTACGCTGGGTACCGTCAATATTATTCCAGCCAGTGAAGTTTCCCTGGTTGTACAGCGCAATGTTGCAGCCAATTTGACCAACGAAGTACAGATTGATAGCCCGTTGCTTGCGCCGATTACAGCAGGACAAAAAGTGGGCCAGATTGTTGTCAGGAATGGAGACCAGGTGATTTATAAAGTCGATGCTATCGCACAGACAGAAGTGCCGCGCGCCGGATTTTTTGGTGTGCTGTGGGACACGCTATCGTTGTTCTTTGGCGGTTTGTTTGGCATGAAAGTATGAAATGGTTTTGGTATGACTGAACAGCAAGAACCACCTAAAATTGAGTTTCCCTGCCGCTATCCGGTAAAAGTGATGGGCGTGGCCGGTGATGAGTTTCGCAGTGCCGCCATCACTATTTTTGAAAAACATGCAGGTGTTATTACAGAAACCGATATCAACATTCGCGCCAGTAGCGGTGGAAATTATGAGGCAATAACAGTGACGATTACTGCCAATGGTATCGAGCATCTGGAAGCCATTTTTGCTGATCTCAAAGTGCATCCACTTGTGCGGATGGTGTTGTAACGCTGTGCGCAAGCTGGTCGTCCGACAATTCAGTGCGTTACAGGATTATCAGGCGATCTGGCAAGCGATGCAGACATTTACCGCGACTCGCGGGCACGATACTCCTGATGAATTGTGGTTACTGGAGCACAAGCCTGTGTACACACAGGGGCAAGCGGGTAAACCTGAACATTTACTCAGTCCTGGCAATACTCCTGTGGTGCAAACCGATCGCGGCGGCCAGATCACCTGGCATGGACCCGGCCAACTGATGATCTATGTATTGCTGGACGCATGCCGCTTGAATCTTGGTGCGCGAGCATTGGTCAACCAGTTAGAAAACATACTCATTGCCGTGCTGGATAATTTTGGCATCGACGCCTACGCGAAATCGGATGCGCCTGGCGTGTATGTATTGCATCATGGTATGGAGGCAAAAATTGCCGCTCTGGGTTTGCGAGTGAAAAAAAATGGCTGTTATCATGGTGCCGCCTTGAACATCGACTGTGATCTTGCGCCGTTTGCAGGTATCAATCCTTGTGGTTATGCCGGTCAGACCGTGACGCGGCTTATCGATTGTTTGCCACAGCTGCCGTCACGCTCGGATATTGCACAGCAAGTGATCGAGCAATTTGCACAGGCATTGAAATATGACTGACGATACGCGCCGCGCTAAAGGTTTACCTGTCGGGAAAAAGTTACGTGATGCGGATAAAGTGCGTCACGCGGAAATTCACCTGATTGCCAGTGACCAATTGCAGCGCAAACCCGACTGGATTCGTGCGCGCATTCCATCTGGTGCCAGTGTGCAGCGCGTGCGCAGTATTTTGCGTGAACGCAAGCTGGTGACGGTGTGTGAAGAGGCATCCTGTCCGAACCTGGGTGAATGCTTCAGTGGTGGCACAGCCACGTTCATGATCATGGGTGATATTTGTACACGTCGCTGTCCTTTTTGCGATGTGGCACACGGGCGCCCAAAACCACTGGATGTTGATGAGCCTCGTGCGCTGGCTGAAGCTATTGCCGAGCTCGGCCTGCGTTATGTCGTGATCACTTCAGTGGATCGTGATGATCTGGATGATGGTGGCGCGGCACACTTTGCGACTTGTATACGTGAAACGCGCAGGCTTAATCCGACAATCACCATTGAAACGCTGGTGCCGGATTTTCGCGGTCAACTGGATATTGCGCTGGATATTCTGGCCAGCGAGCCGCCGGATATTCTCAATCACAATCTGGAAACTGTGCCGCGCCTGTATAAATCGGTGCGGCCTGGTGCTATCTACGAGCATTCACTGCTGTTGATGCAGCGATTTGCCAGTATGCAACCCTCGGTGCCGACAAAATCAGGTCTTATGCTGGGTTTGGGCGAAACAAAAGATGAGGTGATTGCCGTGTTGAATGATTTGCGCATTCATGGCGTCTCAATGTTGACGCTCGGGCAATATCTTCAGCCTAGCAAAGCCCATTTGCCTGTTCAGCGATTTGTCACACCGGGTGAATTTGATGAATTGGCTGTTATTGCCAGGCAATTGGGTTTTGCTCAGGTGGCTAGTGGTCCAATGGTGAGATCCTCCTACCACGCCGATCAACAGGCAAAAGAATTGCGTGGCAGCCACTAACGCTGACCTGCAATTGGATTTCAAAGAGGTATACAGTACTACGCTGGATTCTATGTGCGGTAACGGGGCGGCTACACTTGTCTCGATACAGTGTTTTGATAAAGGATTGATGATATGAACAAACCAGTCATAAAAATCCTGATGGTTGTTACCGCTTCAATGGTGTTGGCCTCCGTATCACAGGCAGAAATCGCGATTATTGTTAACAATAGCGTTTCTGTGCCGAGTATTTCAGCAGAGGAGGCGGCCAATATTTTTCTGGGTAAGGTGGATGAATTACCTGGTGGTATACGCATGGTGCCAATTGATCAGGAGGATGGGCAGAAAGCGCATGCTGAATTTTATAACAAGGTTGTTAAAAAAGATGCGGCACAATTGCATGCATACTGGTCGCGTCTTTTCTTTACAGGCAAAGGCGAGCCACCCAAAAAAATATCGGGCAATGCGGATGTGCTGGCGTTGGTAGCAGCTAACCCGAATATTATCGGTTATGTTGATGCTGCAGCAGTAAACAGTTCCGTGAAAGTATTGCTTAGAGTTCCATAAATAAAAAAACCGTAAGTTTTTTTATTCAATCGAGCCGTGTGCTTGTAAAGAGCATCTCGATGGCACGAAAGAGTACAGCGCATCTATAGCGTCATCACAGGCAGAGCGGATCATGCTCTCTGTAATGGGCTGCTCGTTACCGTCAGCATCCAGCAAGGTGGCGTGTCCATAGCGCGATGCAAAGAATTGCAGCGGGATCAGGCCATCGTATGGGTTATTGCCTAGTGGGCTGTTGGCGGGGGTGTCCATCGTGGTGCTCCATGGTTGACTCTTTTATTGAGAGTGTAGACCAGGAAAATGACATCGCTATGACAGAGAGCATTATTTTTGTCAGTGATGTTTTGCTTCATTGAGCAGGTGTTGCATGATGCGGCGGACGGTAAAAGATGCCCCGCTTTTGATGGCAAAACGTAGTTGATGTACATGGCTGGCATGCTCATCTGCCACCGATGGCGGCATGGTTTCTTCTTCCGGTTGGAAGCGGATGGCGCTGCGGGTCGTCAGAAGAGTCAATGCTCTCTGGGTCAATACCGCCTGATCAATCGCATCCTTGTTGATAATATCCACATAGCGTAACAGCCCTGCATCGGCGAGCCAGATCATGGTGCTGAAACAGGCTTGATGCCGGTCGCTATGCAGGCCGTATTCATCGGGCTCGTCAAAACCGGAAATATCGGCAACATAAACGGTATAGGGGCGAGGAAAATACTGGTAAAGCACCAGCAACACTCGCGCAGCATCCTTGTAAAAATCGTCAATATGGATGTCACTCATGTCGCAGTTCCTTACTGCCGATATTTGCTGATGAAATCGGCAAACTGTTCGATGGCGTATTTCAATTCGTCGACGCGCGGCAAAATAACAATCCTGAAGTGCTGTTGGTCAATCCAGTTAAATCCTGATCCCTGCACAATCAGGATTTTTTTCTGGCGCAGGAAATCCAGGGCCAGTTGCTCATCATCCTTGATCGGATAGATCGCCGGGTCCAGCTTTGGAAACATATAGAGTGCGCCCATTGGTTTTACGCAGCTCACACCGGGAATATCATTCAGCATTTGCCACGCGATATCACGTTGTTCGCGTAGTCGTCCACCGGGTTGAATAAATTCGCTGATGCTCTGGTAACCGCCCAAGGCAGTTTGTATAGCAAATTGTGCGGGTACATTGGCGCAGAGGCGCATGGAAGCCAGCATATCCAGGCCTTCGATGTAATCACGGGCGAACTCTTTTGCACCACTGATAATCATCCAGCCTGAGCGAAACCCAGCCAAGCGGTAAGTTTTGGACAAGCCGTTGAATGTTACGCACAGCACATCGGTAGCCAGTGTAGCCATGGGTATATGTTTGGCATCTTCGTAGAGAATCTTGTCGTAGATTTCATCGGCAAAAATAATCAGACCGTGTTCGCGCGCGATATCAACAATCTGTTCCAGAATATTTTGCTCGTACAGGGCGCCTGTGGGGTTGTTGGGATTGATAACAACAATCGCTTTTGTCCTGGGTGTAATTTTGCTGCGAATGTCATCAATATCCGGATTCCAGCCGTTGTTTTCATCGCACAGATAATGCACGGGATTTCCGCCAGCTAGCGAAGTGGATGCTGTCCATAATGGATAGTCTGGCGCCGGGATAAGCACTTCATCACCAAGGTCACACAATCCCATCAAGGCCATGGCAATCAGCTCACTGGCGCCGTTGCCGAGATAGATGTCATTGATCTGTACGCAGGGAATGCCGAGGCGCTGGGTTTCATGCATGACAGCCTTGCGCGCAGCAAACATACCGCGTGATTCGCTATAGCCTTCGGCTTGCGGCAGGTTATAGACCACATCTTTCAGTATCTCGTCGGGCGCCATGAATCCGAACGGTGCCGGATTGCCGATGTTCAGCTTCAGGATGCGCTGGCCGGCTTCTTCCATACGGTAGGCTTCTTCCAGCACGGGGCCGCGGATGTCGTAACAGACATTTTCAAGTTTCTTGGATTTCAGGATCGCTTTCATGGGGTGCTGTACGGACACTAAAAATAACGAAGTGGCATTGTAACCTTGGCAGACCAAAAAGACAGGGCATCTACCTATGGCCATGTGGGATTGGGGCGGCTGCGACTATAATGGGCAAAAAACTGTAAGGGTTGGAGAAAGCATGAAGAAGCATAATATTGTCGCAATGCGTGTTGCGTGTCTGGCGTTGGGTGCACTGGCAGCGATGCATTCCGTGTATGCGGCAGAGCGTGTTGATGTGAGTCAGATCGATTTGGCAACCGCAAGCAGTTTTTCTGCAATGAAAACGATATCCCCGGTTTCTTTTGAGCTGCATTTACAGCAGGCTTTGCAGCTGGATCCTCGCAACACATTCCGTGAACTGCGCAAGACGCACGATAAAGCCAACAAAACCCACACACGCTACCAACAATTTTTTGACGGTGTTCCGGTGTACGGTGAACAGGTGATTGCGCATAGCGATTCACAGGGTCCTGTTCGCAATCTCACCGGGCGGGCTGTAGATGGATTGGAAAATGATCTTGATGCCAACGATATTCGTGTGCAGGATTTCTCTTCAGCTGCTGCTATGGAAAAAGCCAAAAAGAATGTTATCCGGTATATGGGAAAACTTCCCAATGTCACACCCAGCTATCGAAATGAAAAAATTGAGTTGGTGGTTTTTCTGGATGACAAGGCGGTCGGGCATGATGCGTGGTATATCAGTTACGTTGCGGAAGCGCAGGGGGTTGAACCTGTTCGTCCATTTTTTATTATTGATGCAGATGATGGCGATATTCTGAAAACCTGGAATGGTATGGCGCATAGCAGTATTGGAACCGGACCGGGAGGCAACAAAAAAACAGGTTTGATTGAATATGGCGTTGACAGGCCTTTTCTGGATGTCACTCAAGTGTCCTCTACATGCACAATGAATAATGCCGCTGTAAAGACCGTCAATATGGGCGGGGGCACTGGCGCTTATGAAACGGCATACAGTTATTCCTGTCCGCGCAATACCTACCAGTATATCAATGACGCTTATTCACCGATCAATGATGCACATTACTTTGCTAATGTTACTGATGCGATGTATCAAAGCTATGTGAGCAGTGATCCTCTTGTATCGCAGATTATCGTGCGTGTGCATTACAGCACAGAATATGAGAATGCTTTTTGGGATGGAACATATACCAACTTTGGTGACGGAAAAGATTATTTTTATCCGATGTCGTCGTCATTGAATGTAGTAGCGCATGAGATTTCACATGGGACTACTGAACAAAATTCTGGTCTGGAATACGTTGGTCAATCTGGCGGTATTAACGAAGCATATTCCGATATTGCGGGCGAGGCCGCTGAATATTATGCCTACAATGCAGTGGACTGGTTGATAGGTGCAGATGTCACAAAAGGAAAAAGCAAGGCGCTGCGTTATTTTGCTGATCCAACACAGGACAAGGTTTCCATAGGAAATGCAGCAGATTATTATGATGATATTGATGTGCATTACTCCAGTGGGGTATTTAATCGTGCTTATTATTTGCTGGCAAATACCGCGGGGTGGAATCCTCAAAAAGCGTTTGAAGTTTTTTATTATGCCAATGTGAATTACTGGGTGCCAACATCGAATTATGTTGATGCGGCTTGTGGTGTACTCAGTGCGGCAGGAGATCTCGCATATGACAGAGCGCAGGTTAATGCAGCGTTTGTAACAGTAGGTATTGTGTGCCCGGCTCCTTTGCTTGATGTTGATGCCGACTATATGGATGACAACTGGGAAACTGCCCATGGTTTGAATCCGTCGTTGAATGATTCGGCAGATGATCCTGATGGGGATGGATTGTCGAATCGGGAGGAATATTTTGCTGGTACTGATCCCCATGATGCTGATAGTGACGGCGACAATATTTCCGATGCTTACGATCCATTGCCAAACGATGGAGACTGGTTGGGGCTTCTCGCCTATGACACAGTCATTAATCATGCTGATGGCGCAAAATCCATGGCGGGTTTTTCTGTTGCCAGTGCGGATGTTGATGGTGATGGTAGTGACGATATAATTGTTGGATCCCCTTACTACGACTACAAGTATAGAAATCGTCGTTACACGGATATTGGTTTTGTTGCCGTCATTTCCGGTGCAACCAACAAAGCCTTATGGTTCAACATTGGCAGCTATAAAGGCGAATTATTCGGTTTTTCAGTGGCGGGTACGAGCGATCTTGATAATGATGGAATTGCCGATTTTGTTGTTGGTGCGCCGGGATATGTCATTCCAAATTACGCAACAGCCACATACGACAAGGTTGGCAGGGTTGCTGCCTATAGTGTGTTTAATGTGGATGCAAATACTGGCCAACCCTTCGCGATAAATGAATTTATTGGTCACGACAAAGGCGATCGTTTTGGTGCTTCAGTAGCTAACGCGGGCCATACTAATAACAACAGTTACAACGATATTATTGTGGGTGCGCCTGGTGTTGATACAACGGATGGGACAAATCTGTTCAAAGATGCGGGAGCTGTTTTTGTATACGAGGTCATCACCGGACAAACTGTTGCTCAATATTTGAATGGCGTTGGCAAAAGCTTTTTTGGCACTTCTGTTGCCGGTATTGGTGATATTACCGGCGATGGCTATGACGATGTTATTGCCGGCGCGCCACTGGACGACAGTAATGGCAAAGATTCAGGTAGTGTATTTATCCTGACGCCTGTGAATAGTGGGTACCATAATCTTTACCTTACCGGGCTGCATTCGGGCGACAGATTTGGCACGAGCGTGAGCAGTGCCGGTGATGTGAATAATGATGGCATCCCGGATTTTATGGCCGGTTATCCTTATGGCGGTACCAAGGGTTCGGGTGGAGTGGCTATCTTTCTGGGACGAGGTAATAGTACCCAGATTGGATCACACATAACGATTGAAGGCATGAATGGCAAAGACCATGCAGGTGCGTCTATTGCGAGCGTTGCTGATGTTAATAATGATGGCAAGGATGACATTCTAGTGGGCTCACCTGGCGCGGATATTTTTGACCCGGCATCTGGAAAAACATTGGTGGATGCGGGTCGCGTGCAATTATTTTCTGGCGCTAATGGCGATGAAATCTGGTCTGTGACAGGCAAGGCTGCAAAAGATTATTTTGGCGGAGCAGTCGCCAGTGGTGATATCAATAAAGATGGTGCGGGTGATGCTGTTATTGGTGCGAAGGGTGCTGACGTATCTGGTGGCAGTATTAATAAACCGCACCTGACGAAAGACGCTGGTTCTGTTTCGATTATCAATGGTAAGGCATCATCGCCTTGATATTCCCTCATGAATAATTTGCACCGGAAAATGTCACTGCCTGTTCTTGGTGTTATGGCAGTGATGATTGTCGGGCTGATTTTTCCGGATGTTATTTTTTTTAATCGAACATTACAGCCATCCAATATTCTTCCGCATATGGGGCGGCCTGCTGAATGGCAGGCAAGTTCAGCCATTCTCCCTGTGTTTAATCCCGAGGCAATTGCTAGTGATGGCTTTGCAGATCTGAATGGCAGTGCATGGCAGTCAGAGCCCGCGCGTTACTGGATAGCGCGTAATCTAAAGGAAGGGCAATCTCCATGGTGGAATCCGTATTCGGCATCAGGAACGCTAGGCCCGGAGATATTGGTCGATATCAAATTTTCATTGCATACACTAATTTCTGCATGGTTGTTTGACGCATCGCCAGCCAGCTTTGATTTCGGTCTTTTGATAACTGACTGCATTGGTGTTTTCTTTATATTGTTGATACTTCAACGTATATTCAAGTTGAACGGATTGGCCGCTGTGGCTGGAGCCTTTGTTTATTTGTTGAATGGATTCGCGCTGCCTAATATCAATACCAATGTCGGCCAGCCTTATTTTTTATTTCCTGTGCTGCTATTCGCAGTGCTGTTTTTTATACAGAAAGAAAGTATATGGCGATGGACCTTGCTGGTTTTTGCGCATGCACTATTGTTGGTTGCGTGTTTCATGCCTGTTCTTGTGTTGGTATTTTTATCAGTTCATCTTATCGGGTTTTCTTTTTTTGTTTCGTGTAGGTCGAATAAAGAAAGTATTTCAGTGTTTCTGTTATCCAGATATATTGTAATGGTTTTTTCTGCATTTATTGCGGCCGTACTTCTGGAAGGTGTGCTTTGGTTCCCGGTTATTAATTCATTTTTTATCACCGATATGGTGAGGGATTTTGATAATCGGATATTGCCGAAGCCTCGCAGCATGGAAAATTTCCTGTCTGTTTTTACGCCCCGGCATTTTTGGGAAAATTACAGCCATGTTGCGCGATCTGAAATCTACCCTGGAGCAGGCCTGGAAAAAAACCAGTCTTTGGTCGCTCATACAGGCATTGTGGCTGCTGTGCTTGCCAGCTATGCATTCTGTCTTAAGGGTAAGCAATGGTCTTTGCTGGTATGGTTATGCCTGTTTCTGTTTTTATTTCCTTATGCGCGTATTTTCGGATTTGCAGATTTTGTCAGTTATTTGCCAATTATGAGGTCGATTGGAAATCAGTATTGGGGGGGCATGAGCGCAATTGCCTTATTTGTGTTGGTGGCTTTCGGCATCCAGAATATTCGCAGCGGTAATACTTCCAGTCTTCCGGCTGTAGTGGTTTTATTGCTGCAGGTGATTGCATTTGGTTTGTTATATAACAAATTAGGGTTTTCTGTCACGGCTCCTTACCGTCTGTATATTTATGTGGCCATTTTTTTATTTCTGGTTACCGGGTTATCTGTATTGATAATCC
>DATIDQ010000063.1:0-17438 GCA_035456205.1 Pseudomonadales bacterium | reverse complement strand
CTCATAACTTGAAACACCAGAAGCATAGCAATGATTATCACAGTTAACCTTTATATAAATATTATTTAATGAATCAAGCACCAAGATATATCCTATATCAAAAGGATTATATTTTATTGTCACTGACTTCGGCCCATCGCGCCGATATAAATCCTTTAAAATTGATGAGTTATAATCTAGTGAGAATATCCTTATTCCACCTTTACTTAGTTCACGAGTTTCTGTTGCCATAAGTAATGGCGTCAATTCCATTTCATCTTCCACAGGCACAGGGAATTCCATCTCAGAGGCTCTCCAGAGCTCATTTGGCGTCATCCCAGACTCTTCTAATGGTAAGTTATGGTAGACCTCAGTTACCCAGTGAACAAAATATTGCTTAAATTCAGTAAATGTCATTTTAGCTTCTTGGCGAGCATCGTATTTTTTTCCGCATTTACCGGGCTTTCTTACGACACCAGGTAGATCATCTAGCACCATTGAATTAACGATTCCGAAAAATCTTTCCACACGACTTTTGTAATTCCCTTTTTCAACAGGACAAAAATTGAATACTGATCCGATCTCGTCTGCAACGGCTTTATAGTGTTTTCCCCAGAACTCATTTCCGTTGTCTGTAACTATTTCCGCTGGAATTCCATGCGCAGGCCAATGCACATCACAACCCAGACTTTCTATAAAATCCTCCTTTTGCAAAAAGGCGTTCATACTAGCCATGCAAACAGAGGCGAACGATGGCTTTTCAAAGGACAATTGAAATCCAAGCAACATATGCGAATAATGATCAATCAGAAAAGTAATGGTTGGCCTACCAAGCAACGTTTTATGATCATCATGCAGAACATGTATATCCAACAGTGTATGATCGATTTCAACCCGCTCCAAAACTCTACTTGTCTTTATATTACTTTCAGATCCAGCAAGTTCCGTTTGAAACGCCCTGACACCGATCCTAGTTTTCTGTTTGTGTTGATAGGTTACCTCTAACACCCTTTTTTGTATTGTCAAAAACGATGGGACCGTAAAAGCGTCGTTTGGGCTATCAAGGTTGTGTTCAATGATCTTAGCCTCAACATTTCTCACCACGGACGCAATACTGGGTTGGCTTAGCTTAAAGTATCCCTTTGCCTCTTTACGAATAATCGATAACACTCTTTTATCAATTTTTGGTTCACGAGAACCTTTATAGCGATGCTTAGGGTACAGTCCTCGCATTTTATTTCCTGCACCAACAAAATTTTTATACCAAATTCTGACAGATTGCCAATGCGGCGCTTTTTCATTTAGGGATTTTGCCGTTGCATAAATTATGGTATTGGAACTTTTTTCTGTGATTTTAGTTATACATTTTTCTTGCAAATTTTTCACATACCGATACCGTCTATTTGTCTCAAGCTGCTCTTTTTCCGTTAGATCAGTGAACTTTAAGTCTCCAAAATCACGGGACTCTGCAAGAAATTTAACATTTCCGGACTCATTCATAGAATCCAATTCGACTTTTTCCAGTTTTTTTACTGAACCATCTAAAATATTTGCCAGTACAACTTCACTTTTCCCCACTTGCCGAATTATGGCTCGATGACATGGCATCCCATCCTGGAATTCAACAATAACGCCTTCTACCCATAATTCAGTCAACATAAAACTCTACCTCTGTGCTCATGGTCAAAGTTTCGGAATGCATATCGAATTGCAAATACCCCAATGCCAACCATGAATATATCTCTCTTAATGACGCGCGGTTGCCCAATCTGGCAACCAATTGAGAGAGAGCCATTGGCCTACAAATATCCGCTGCACAATGATGAAGGTTGTCCATTTCTATTAACGGGCGTTTTCGGTACTGATAAAGTTTTTCGTAATTGGAGAGCAGAGGCCGTTGGTATATTGCACGCTCATCCACAACCACAAATCTGTAGTTTGGGTTGATTAGCGTTGATTCAAAGCGGGCAAAAAGCTGCTGATATTCAGCGGAGGCGGCTCGTTTGGAGGGTTTGACCTCCACGTAGTTACGAGCACCTGATGTGTAGTGCACCTCAAAATCCGGTGTATAGGTCGTTTCTCCATCACCATCCGGGACTTTAAATGTTTGTGGCTGAGGGAAATAGGTCTTTACAGTGGGATCGAATTCCAAGTGCAGGCAATATTTTGATTCAAGGATTGATTCTAAGAGGACAGCCTCCCCGCCGTTAGCCTTTATAGCTGGGAAGCGGACAATATTCTTAACGGCCGATTTTTTGAGCTTACGGGCAGGACCGGTCATATTTTGGCAATTCCGGAGTTTCGACCATCAAAATATATGCCTTTTTATAGATTTTTCATAAAATTATTTATAATATTCTGGTAAAATTTTATAAACTTCTGGTTAAATTGACAATCAAATCACTTCCGCCAGATTACCCTTTGTTTCCAGCCAATCTTTTCTATCACCAGCGCGTTTCTTGGCCAGCAACATATCCATCAACTCATCGGTGTTGTCTGCTGCTGCCAGCGTCAACTGCACAAGTCGGCGCGTATCCGGGTTCATGACAGTTTCACGCAATTGCAGCGGATTCATTTCGCCCAGACCTTTAAAACGCTGTACGTTGGGTTTACCACGCTTACCTTCAGCGGCGATACGATCCAGCACGCCGAGTTTTTCTGACTCATCCAGCGCGTAATAAACATCTTTGCCAATGTCGATGCGATACAAGGGCGGCATCGCTACAAACACGTGACCGGCATTCACCAGAGGACGAAAATGCCGCACAAATAATGCACACAGTAATGTTGCGATGTGCAAGCCGTCTGAATCCGCATCGGCAAGAATACAAATTTTGTGATAACGCAGACCACTGATATCAGCAGAACCCGGATCAACACCCACCGCGATGGCGATGTTGTGCACTTCCTCACTAGCGAGAACTGTATCGACATCCACTTCCCAGGTGTTCAGGATTTTCCCGCGCAAGGGCATGATGGCCTGAAATTCACGATCGCGTGCCTGCTTGGCAGAACCGCCAGCGGAATCACCTTCTACCAGAAATAATTCACCGCGCGTGACATCACTGCCGGAACAATCCGCCAGTTTTCCGGGCAACGCAGGGCCGGAGGTAATTTTCTTGCGCTCGATTTTTTTACCGGCACGCAAACGCTTGCCCGCATTGCTGATACAAAACTGGGCGAGTTTTTCTGCATCTTCTACATGCTGGTTCAACCACAGGCTGAATGAATCTTTCGCAACACCGGATACAAAAGCCGCTGCTTCACGCGACGACAAACGCTCCTTGGTCTGGCCGGAAAATTGCGGGTCAGCCAGTTTGGATGAGAGCACATAGGCGCAGCGATCCCACAAATCTTCCGGCGCAAGTTTGATGCCGCGCGGCAGCAAATTGCGGAATTCACAAAAATCACGCAACGCATCCAGCAAGCCGGTGCGCAAACCATTGACGTGCGTGCCACCTTGCGGCGTGGGAATCAGATTCACATACGATTCGTTGATTAATTCACCGCCCTCAGGCAACCACAACACCGCCCAATCCACCGCTTCGGTGGTACCGGTAAAGCTGCCGATAAACGGTTCCGTCGGCAACAATTCCCAACCGGCACAGGCAGAAGCCAGATAATCTTTCAATCCGTCTTCGTAATACCACTCATCGCGCTCACCGGATTGCTCTTCAAAAAATGTGACACGCAAGCCGGGGCACAGCACCGCTTTTGCACGCAAGACATGGCGCAAACGCGGTACAGAAAATTTTACCGAATCAAAATATTTTGCATCCGGATAAAAGCGCACAGCAGTGCCGTTCTGTTTTTTCGGCACAGTTTCCAGCAATTCAAGATCACTGGCTCGGTTACCATCCTTGAATGTCATACGGTATTTCTGGCCATCACGCTTTATGACCACTTCCAGATCGGTCGACAGCGCATTCACCACCGACACGCCCACACCATGCAAACCGCCGGAAAACTGGTAGTTCTTGTTGGAGAATTTGCCGCCCGCATGCAGCGTGGTAAGGATGACTTCCACGCCGGGTTTTTTCTGCTCGGGATGGATATCCACCGGCATACCACGGCCATCGTCGGCACAGGACAGTGAACCGTCCTTATGCAGGATGACATCGATCTGCCTGGCATGGCCAGCCAAGGCCTCATCGACCGAATTGTCGATAATTTCCTGGGCAAGATGGTTGGGGCGGGTGGTATCGGTGTACATACCCGGCCGTTTGCGCACCGGGTCTAACCCTGTCAGAACTTCAATGGATTCAGCGTTATAACTATTGTTGGCCGTCGTACTCATGCAGTCCCCCGTAGAACGCCGCTATTCTACGGGGATTCACGCGGCAATCCAGCTCCCTACTGTTTTTTTTTACAGTACCAGTAACAGACCTGTTTTATTCAGGTGTTGCGTCCACATCAACCGGTTTACCGTGATGTCTGCCCTGTGACTGATTCCTGCCTTCAGAGCTATTGTTACTGCTGGCCGGCTGGGAACGCTGGACCGGTTCGGCCTGTTGCTGGCGGCGCTGGATCTGCTCACAGCCGTTACGATCAGATCTGCCAGCACCGCCATGCGATGAATTGTGCTGGCCATCTTCACTGGAATTGCTATTGGAGCGATAGTCGTTGCGCCCTTCGTGACGACGCGGTTCCTGCTCACGCTGTTGTGGGTGAAGTTGTTCCGCCCTGTCTCTCTCAACACGGGGTTCTAACGGACGCCCTTTCGCATCGGTCGTGCCATAGCGGTCATCATGGCCGTAGTGATGACCACGATCGTGATGGTCGTTGTCATCACGATCATCATGCGTATCGTGATCGCGACGGCAGTCATGGTGGTTGCACCAGTCCTTGCGCTTCTTGTGCCAGTTATCGTCCCGACCATGCTGCTGATCCCAGTACATGGCCGCCCGCATATCATCCTTGTCCCTGTAACAATAGCCCTGGTAAACATACCCGCTACAAGAACGGTAACCATCCATATAGTAAATATTGTTACGCGAATAATTGGGGTTTCCATAAGGGTAGTAATTGCCATACCCGTTGTTGCCACCATAACCGCCACCATAGTAGTTATCACCACCGCCATTACTACCCCAGTAGTTATCTGTACCACCACAGGCAGACAATAAAAACAGACACGTCGATAACAGAATTACGTTGCGCATGACCCTCTCCCAAGGATTCCGTTGTTGTGCAATCAACACTAGCAGCACGCACGCCATTTACAAGCGGTTAGAAAAAATATTTATCCGGTTAGCGCTGAAGCTTGTCTGTCATCGCTTTCCTGAGCAGATCACCCATCGACCCCACAGCGGCGGGTTTTTCCGGCTTGTTGCCCACCTGTTTATTATTCATATAGCGCTGTTCCATTTTGCGATCAACCCGCGGTGCTACTTTTCCGCTTTCTGTTTTCGCCGCCACTTCATCATCCAGCCGCATGGTCAGCGCGATACGTTTGCGCGCCGCATCCACCTCCAGCACTTTTACCTTGACGATATCGCCGGTTTTTACCGCTTCACGCGGATCTTTAATAAAACGATTGGTGATGGCAGAAATATGTACCAGACCATCCTGATGCACACCGATATCCACAAACGCACCGAAATTGGCAACGTTGGTGACTACACCTTCCAGCACCATACCCGGTGTTAAATCACCAATTTTTTCTACGCCATCCTTGAAGGTCGCTGTCTTGAATTCAGGACGAGGATCACGACCGGGTTTATCGAGCTCCTTGATAATATCAACCACAGTCGGCAAGCCAAATTTTTCACAGATAAAATCCCTGGCATTGAGTGTGCGCAGAAAAACGCCATCACCAATCAGACTATCAATACTACGGCCCGATTTTTTTGCGATACGCTCAACTACTTCGTAGGATTCCGGATGCACTGCAGAGCGATCAAGAGGATTCTCGCCATTGTTGATACGCAAGAAACCGGCAGCTTGTTCAAATGTTTTATCGCCCATGCGAGGAACAATTTTCAATGCCTCACGACTGCTAAATGCACCATTTTTGTCACGAAACTCCACAATATTGGATGCCAACGTCTGGCTCAATCCCGACACCCGTTTGAGCAAGGCAACCGATGCGGTGTTTACATCCACACCAACACCGTTCACACAATCCTCGACCACAGCATCCAGCGTGCGCGCTAGTTGTGACTGGTTCACATCATGCTGGTACTGGCCAACACCGATAGATTTCGGATCAATTTTTACCAGCTCCGCCAGCGGATCCTGCAAACGGCGCGCGATCGACACTGCACCACGAATCGTTACATCCAGATCGGGAAATTCTTTTGCTGCCAACTCTGAAGCAGAGTAGACAGAAGCACCGGCTTCACTCACCACCACCGTTTTTGCATGCAATTCCGCGTGCGCTTTCAATACATCTGCAACAAACTTTTCGGTTTCCCGTGATGCTGTGCCATTGCCAACACTGATCAGGTCGACGTTGTACTGTTTGCATAAGGCAAAGACTATTTTTTCTGCTTCTGCCACTTTATTTGATGGCTGATGCGGGAAGATTGCACCGTGCTGAACCACTTTTCCTGTGCCATCCACTAATGCCACCTTTACGCCAGTACGGAAACCGGGATCCAGCCCCAGCGTCACTTTCTGGCCTGCCGGCGCTGCCAACAACAAATCCTTCAGGTTACTGGCAAATACACGAATGGCTTCTTCCTCGGCCTTTTCACGCAATTGGCCGAGCAAATCGGTTTCCAGATGCGTCAGCAATTTCACACGCCATGTCCAACGCACCACTTCAGCCAACCAGGCATCCGCCTTGCGCTTGTCATTTTTCTCTTTTTGTAAAACAATACCGAAGCGTGCGGCTATCCGGCGTTCGCAAATATGCTCAGGCACTGTCAACTCTTCTGGCAGTGCCAATACAACATTCAATACACCTTCTTTCCTGCCACGAAAAACAGCCAGCGCACGGTGCGATGGCATGACAGACACTTTTTCAGAAAAATCAAAATAATCGCGAAATTTCTCGCCTTCACTCTGTTTGCCATCGACAACTTGTGATTTGACCAAACCGTTTTCACTCAGATATTCACGCAAATCACCGAGTAGCTTTGCATCCTCACTGAAATTTTCCATCAGGATCTGTTTGGCGCCATCCAGCGCTGCCTGCACATCATTCACCGCATGTTCTGCATTCACATATTTTTGCGCTTCTTCTGACGGATCAAGCAAAGGATTTTCCAACAACGCCAAAGCCAAAGGTTCAAGCCCTGCTTCGCGCGCCATTTGTGCTTTGGTACGACGCTTCGGTTTGAAAGGCAGATATAAATCTTCGAGGCGATTTTTTGTTTCAGCCGCAAGCACGTCGCGTTCGAGTTCCGGTGTCAGCTTTCCCTGCTCGGCAATACTGGCCAGCACTGTCTTGCGTCTCTCTTCCAGTTCACGCAAATAAACAAGGCGCTCCTCGAGTGTACGTAATTGCGTGTCATCCAGCGCACCAGTGATTTCCTTGCGGTAGCGCGAAATAAATGGCACCGTCGCACCTTCATCCAGCAACTGCACTGCTGCAATCACCTGTTCAGGTTTGACCGATAATTCCTGTGCGATGCGCTGTTCAATACTGATCATAATGTCTCCCCGAAATCAGGGAGACATTATCTGGAAATCAACGCTAAAAAAGCAGACTTGTGTTTATTATTTTTTTGATTTTTGTTTTTTATTCAAGGATAGGCGGCAATTCTTTTGCCAGTTTCATTTTTTCTTCTGCGCATTTGCCCGTCAACGCAAAGCCTAACAATTTACCTTCCGGGCTGTGATACAAGGCGCGCACGCTGTCACCTTCCACCACTTCTTCATGCCATTCACCTGCTGCACCGCGAGCGGGTGGCGATACCTGAATCGGGCATACCGTCACTTTCACGCCTACAGGCATCGGACCATACACCACCGCGGTGCGATCACCGTGCAGGGTTTTAGCCAGTGCGCGCGCACACGCCATCAATGGCAGCACGTAATACAACACATGCCCCTCCACCTCGGCGCAATCACCCAGGGCATAAATATCCGGCGCCGATGTCTCAAGATGGCGATTCACGAGGATGCCGCGATTAACCGCGATTCCCGACTGACGCGCCAGGCCGATGCGCGGGCGCATGCCGATAGCAGACAAAGCGATATCCGCTTCCACTTTCTGGCCATTAGCCAGGGTGGCGACAATACCTGTACCTTTTTTGTCGACTGCTTCCACCACAGTACCGAAGTGATAATTCACACCGCACTCGCGTTCCAGTGCATGTTTGATAGCTGCAGACGCTTTTGGCGGCAACAAAGTCGCGAGCGGGCCACCCAGTGGATCCACTGCTTCAACCTCGAAACCACCCGCAGCCAGATCGTTGGCGTATTCACAACCGATCAAACCCGCACCAATGATCAACACTTTTTTCCTGCCGGCGACCGCTTTGCGAAATTCAGCGTAATCCAGCAAATCATTCACCGAATAAACGCGATCCTGACCATCACCATTCAACGGTGCCTGAATACATTCGGCACCCCAGGCAATCGCCAGCTTGCTGTAGCGCAGTTTTTCATCGCCAATACTGATTTCATGGTTGGCCGCATCAATGGCCGTCACTTTGGCAAATGTGCGTACCGATGCTTTTAGCTGCTCAGCCATAGCGCCGGCATCCGCCATTGCCAGATCATCTGCTCCCTTGTTCTTGCCGAACCCAGTGGACAGCATGGGCTTGGAGTAGCTGCGGCCATCATCAGCAGTAATAAACACCAAAGGAGTTTCCTGGTCGTACTTGCGAAACTCCTTGCCGAGGGTGTAGCCGGAGAGGCCGGTGCCGATGATGATAATGGGGTCTGACATAGGGTTCCTCTTGCGCCCACCGAGGGCCTCAATTGCGAGCGGGCAATTTTACACAGTTTGCCCTGCTGCGCCATTGATTGAGGCTAAGGACTAGCCTTGTACATTGTGTTAAGCGCAGTTCACACTAGCATGCTATCTGTGCTAATAAGACTGTCTCACGCCAATTTTTCGCTATGAGTTTTGGGCAACCGGAACGTGCCGTTTGCGCGCGCCACCAGACCATTAGGCCCCATGATGCGGCCGGAGATGGTTCCCAACAAACGCGTAGTGTGAATGTGATCTATGTGAAACTGCAGCCAGTCACCCACAATTCCTTTTGAAATAAAATCCACTGTCATATTCGTGGTGAACATACCCATCATGTCATTGATGTGATGACCGATAGCACCCGCCATAGCCAGATCAATAAAAGACATCAACACGCCACCATGACATACGCCCTGTGGATTCAGATGATGTTGCTCCACAAAAAAACCGGCATGCCAGTCCGCACCATCAATATTGATATACACCGGCGCGAAGGCATCGTTAAAACCCAGCCCCATTGGCAGTGCAAAAAACCCCGGTGGCGGAGTGTACTCACTCACAGGAGCATCACTCATCACATTCACCCGCATACGGTTTCCATTGCGGATTGCGGCGCTCCATAAACGCCTTGCCACCTTCCGCAATATCCGGATGCGTGTTCTGATCCATGATGTAACTCCACGCATTGTTCAACGCTTTGTGCAGCCCCATTTCTTTGGCTTCCCAAATCGCTTTTTTACTGCGCGCCAATGCCACTGGCGAATTCACTTTGATCAAATCTGCCAGCGCCATAGCACGCGCCATTAATTCAGCAGCCGGCACGACTTCACTCACCATGCCGAGCTCATAAGCACGCTGTGCCGTCATACGCTCGTTACCGCCCGTCAACGCCATGCGCATCACGGCTTCAAACGGCATTTTGCGTGTGAGACTCACAGGTTCTAATCCAGCCACCAGCCCCACTTTCACATGCGTATCAAAAAATGTGGCGGAATCTGCTGCAATCACGATGTCGGAATCCGCCACAAAATGCAGACCGCCGCCGACGACCATACCGTTTACCGCACAAATAACCGGCTTCCAGATTCTGTTTTGTAATGACGTCCATTTGATCGACGCCAACGTCCCCCACTTGCGGCCATCGGCATCCGGCTCGCCATCCGTTTCTGGCAAATCCGCAAGATCCGCACCCGTGCTGAGCGCTTTATCACCAGCGCCAGTCAAAATCGCAACGACTGCCGATGTATCTTTATTGAATTGTTGCCACACCAGAGGCAATTCGCGGCTCATGGTTGAATTGACGGCGTTGCGGTGCTGTGGGCGATTGAGCGTGATGATGGCAACGCCATCTTTCACTGTGTATGAAACGGTTTCGTAAGACATATTTTAGTTCCAGATATTTTTAATGAATTATTTTATTTAACAAATCACTACATAGGACGACAAATGTCTGCACTGACAAGAATACTCTCCAGCCGATGTAGCGCCTGTTTCATCGCTGCTTTTACCACTTTCTCGCTCGCCGCCTGACCACCAGTTGATGCAGCAGACTGCCCAACTGCAAGATCCATATAGGATTGTCCGGTGGGCTTGAAAATCTGGAACTGCAAACTGATCTGCGCGTAGTATTTGCCGGAATCGGTGTAAACGCCGGTAGCTCCATCAAATCCCAACGTTACGACGGGCAACGCTCTGCCAGACATTGCCGCAGAAGAATCTGTCCAGAATATTTCCTGTACGGCCTTATCCAGCATTTTCCCAGCCTGAATATCGCTTCCCTTGTTGTTTCCAGCCGCTGGCAGCAAAAATGCTTTGGTCAAATCACTCAGATACACTTTTGATACGCACATATACTGGCGATCAGCCTCAACAGCCGGTTCGGTTGTTACATCGGTTCCTTCAGGTGCAGCGCACGACACCAACAACAGAGCTATCAACGCCGAAAAGAAAACTTTAGTTCCATCTGTGATTTTCATATCAGCAATGACCCCACGCTCTGTTTGTTTTTCTATCCCTACTTATCTATTCCAATAATCGTCACCGCACAGCCCGTTGGAAAGCCGCCTATGTTGTGTGTCAATGCCATAGTTGGTTGTTTTTTGTTGTGCAATACCAGCTGGCGTTTTTCAGCGCGTCCCTGTAACTGTAGTACGTTTTCCACCAACATACGCACACCGGTGGCACCCGTCGGGTGACCAAATGTTTTCAAGCCACCATCTGTGTTGACTGGCAAATCGCCCGCTAATGTAAATGTGCCATTGGCGATATGCTCTTTTGCTGCACCTTTGGCAATGAAACCCAGATCTTCATAGGCCAGCAATTCCGTTAAAGTAAAACAGTCGTGCACTTGTGCCAGATGAATTTCTGTAAACGGATTACTGATGCCCGCCATTTTGTACGCTTCTGCTGCGGCATTTTCGGTCGGCTTCCAGCGCAGGAAATCGTGATCTGGATCGGTATGCGGATTCGCAGCCGAACCGCTAGCTACCGCCTTCACATACACAGGGTCAGCGCGGAAATTTTTAGCCAGACTCGCTTTGGTGATAACAGCAACGGCAGCACCATCCGATTGCGCCGCGCAATCATACAAACCGAAGGGCCAGGAAATCATGCGGCCATTCAAAGCCTCTTCTTCGGTGATAATTTTTTTCAAAAATGATTTGGGAGACAGCGTGCCGTTGTGATGATTTTTCACCGCAATTTTTGCCAAGTCTTCCCGGCCAGCACCAAACTTCTTGAAGTACGGCGCAGCGCACATCGCAAACCAGCCCGCCGGTGTTGCAGGCAAATCGCGCACGCCTTTGATGTTTACGCTGGGGCCAGACACACCGCGATCTTTGGGTTTGTCATAACCGACAACCAGTACTGTGTCATACACACCGGCAGCAATCGCCATGACGCCGGCACGGAATGCCTCTGTGCCTGTTGCGCAATAATTGGAAACCGCCGTGAGCGGTTTATACAACTTCAGCGCTTCGCCGACTTCTACCGGGCCATTTTTTGTGTAGAGCGAACCGCAATAAATCGCATCGATCTGTCTGGATGGCTCGGTGATACCGGCATCTGCGTAAGCTTCATACGCAGCATCAACAATCATGTCTTCTTCAGATTTATCCCAGTTTTCACCAAACTTGCAGCAGCCGACACCGACAATCGCCACTTTATCTTTAATGCTCATGCTGCAACTCCTTCAGCAGCCACTGCCGCGACCGGTGTAGATTTCCAGAAATAATTCGGACGCAAGCCCACGCGATGAATGCAACGGAAGGTGAACTGCACAGGCAGATCGATTGCAATATCTTTGGCACTGGTTTCACACACTTGCATATGAATGCGTGGACCGGCAGAACCATCAGCGTTGATTACTTCAACAATGCCGACAGCCGTTGGCGGCTCTGGCGACGGGAAAAAGGCATCCAGCGTATACGTCACCACTCTGCCGGTGAGATCGCTGTAGCACGCAGGCGTCCATTGGTCTTTGCTGTGGCAACGTACGCACACACGGCCTTTCGGAAACTGGTGTGTGCCGCAATGCGAACAAACCTGTCCTTCCAGACTCAGGTCTTCATCGCGTTCACGGTAATGCACGGTGGCAGAAATACCCGGCTCATCCGTTTCCGCATATTCCGTGATCGTAAGGCCGCGCGCTTTCATGTATTTGCCGTAAGCATCCACAACTTTTCTGCGTGCCAGTAATTGCACAACACTCAGATAGTTTTCTGCTTTGGCGCGCGCACCATTGACGGTGAATAACAAGGCATCTGCGCCGTCACCATAATTGGCCACCAGAATTTTTTCACCGACTTTGCTGGCTTCCAATGCGCTGATCAACAACAGCGGCGCAAAAGCCGCGCCGGCATTACCTACTTTGCCAAATAAATTATCCTGAATCTGCTCTTTCGCAATGCCTGCTGCTTTTGACATTTCACCCAGTGAACGAGCTTCGGGGGCATACAACGCAGCCCTGTTGATATCTGCTGCAGATTTTCCACTCTTGGCAAACAAACCTTTTATGGCCGCTACAGTGTTATCGATATAACCGTGCACATTGACGAAACGATCTTCCCAGCTATGCACAAAACGGTCGCCCTGTTTGCGCCAGATATCGATAATTTCTGCGGTGTGCGCGCAAGCATTATCCAGTGTCGCAATCACACCTTCATTGCCCACCAGAAAAGCTGCCGCAGCATCGCCGCTATTGGATTCAAAACCGGAACCGGGTGCGCCCATCCTGCAATCGGCAGCAATGACCAGAACGCGTGCAGCACTGCCCGCTTTCACCGCGTCAATGGCCGACTGCAAGGCAATCGTTCCAGCGCGTGTGCTGTGTGCAATATCGGCTGTGCGCACATCGCCTTTCAGGTTCAACGCTTTGGCGATAATCGCCGCAGCCTGTTTTTCTGCAAATGCGTAAGTGGTGGTTGCAAAAATCACTGCATCGATGCGCGAGCGATCAAAACCCTGCAAACAATTTTGCGCTGCTGCAACGCCTAGCGTCACGCTATCTTCATCCATCCAAGCCACTGCTTTTTCCGGGCCGCCCTCTTTTGGCGCTTTACCAGCCATAACTGACAAGGGAAGACGCATGAGTGGAATGTATGCGCCGTGAGAAACAATACCTGCCATAACCTTTACCTTCGCAATAATAATGTTGCGCATGAACTGTTAATTGTCAGCTCCGGAATTATTCCTTCACTGGCGGTTTGACGCCGTTATTGAACGGATACGGTTTACCCAACATGCCGAACGCACCAAATTCCGGTTGCATGTGCTGTTTGAAGTACGTGCGTATCTGATCGATCTCCCAACCACCGGGCTGGATCAATGTCTTGCCGTAATGCGGTTGCACCATGTGCGAAATACGATCACCGCCCGTGCCAAAAATCTGACCGGATACAAAATCGGCTTCGTCGGAACACAACCAGCACACGATCGGACCATTATTTTCTGGTGGGAAAAACGGCATTTTGTCTGCATCAGAAAAAGTGGCCGACATATGCGTAGTAGCGAGTGGACCAATCGCATTCACGCGAATACCGTGCTTGGCGAGCTCCATCGCCCAAGTGTAGGTCATCGATGCAATGGCACCTTTGGCAGCAGAATAATTAGTTTGCCCGAAGCTACCGAAATGCGCGCCGGATGTGGTGTTGATAATCGAACCGCCAGTGCCCTGCTCGATCATTTTTTTCGCAGCAGCTTGTGCAATCCAGAAGGTGCCCATCACATGAATACGCAATACCAGTTCAAACTCTGCGTCTTCCAGCTTCAATAATGTTTTGTCACGCACAATGCCGGCGTTGTTGATGGCAATATCGATATGACCGAACGCATCTACGCATTGCTGCACCAACGCTTCACAACCAGCACGTGAACCAATGTCTGCATTGCTGGCAATCGCTTCACCGCCGGCAGACTTGATTTCTTCCACTACTTTTTGTGCTTCTTCCAACAAAATATCATTCACGACCACTTTCGCGCCGTTTTTTGCCAGATGCAGGCAATGACCGCGCCCTACACCGCGTCCGCTACCCGTTACGATGGCTGCTTTGCCGTCAAGAATACCCATACTAATTTCCCCTTCACGCAGCGTCGAGAATTAACGCGGCAATACGTTTTTCAAGATAGAACGAATCCCAGTTGGTCATCTGCCAATGTTTGGCGCGACGGAAATATAACTGAGGGTCGCCTTCTGAAGTGAATCCAAAACCGCCATGTATCTGCACGCCAATCGCAGAGGCATCACGAAACACATTGCACGCTTGCAGCTTGGCTTGTGCCGCAAGTTTTTCATACGGTTTATTGTTATCGATTGCCCAAGCCGCCTGATACACCAGCACTTTTGCGCCTTCAATTTTTACAATCATGTCGGCAAGATAATGGGCAATGGCCTGAAACGAGCCGATGGGCTTACCGAACTGCACGCGCTGTTTGGCATAATCAGTCGCCATTGCATGAATCGCTTCAGCCGCACCTATCGCTTGCGCTGCTTGCGCGACAATCGAACGTGTCATGGCTTCATCCCATGCTTGCCAGAAGTTTTTTGCACTCAATGCATCAGCTGCATTCACTGCAACGTTATCGAAATCAACCTGATACAAAGCATCGTCTGCGTGATTGCGCGTGCGGGTAATTTTTACGCCGGCAGATTTTGGGTCAATCAACAAGCCGATCACATCTTCCACGCCTTCACCAACACGCGCCAATACCAACAAACGTGTAGCCGATGCAGCAAATTGCACCATCAGTTTGGTGCCGTTCAATACATAATTTTCGTTTTGTCTAATAGCGCGCAACTGTACGCCTTCAGGACCAAAGCCATTTTTTGGTTCCAGCCATGCAGGAACAATAATTGCCTCACCACTAGCGATACCTGGCAACCACACAGCCTGCTGGTCGGTAGAACCTGCCAATTCCAACAATTTGGCAGAAAGCACACAGCTCGCCCAATGCGGCGAAGGCGCCAATGACCGGCCAAATTCTTCGTACACAATCGCCATTTCCAGTGCGCCCCACGCCATGCCGCCGTGCGCTTCAGGAATGCCGAGACTGGTGATACCCAGCTCGCTCAACTGGGTCCAGAATGGCGCAGAATAACCGGCTTCATCCTGCTCCATCGCCCGCACTACAGCAGACGGGGATAATTCTTCACAGATGCCGCGTGCTGTATCGCGCAGCATCACCTGTTCTTCGTTGAAATCGAGATCCACGGCGGAGCTCCTCTACTGCTGATGAATGATGGAAAAGGCGGTCATTCTACCATCGGGGGCATGGCGCGAGGTATTGCGCCCTTCCTCAATAATCTCCATGAAGAGCGAGCTGCTACAATGCCACACGCTACAAACCATGAGATAACTCCCGTGCCCACCGCCCAGCTTTTTATTGTCATGGCTTCGATCAGCGGTTTTCTTGCCGTAGTGTTGGGCGCATTTGGCGCGCATGGACTGAAAAATCGGCTCGCACCTGACTTGATGGATGTGTGGCATACGGCTGTGCAATACCAGTTCTGGCACACGTTGGTTCTGCTGGGTCTCGGCATTCTGTTATTGCAGGGCGCGTTGCTACAAAACTTTCAGGCGAAATATCTCGTGGCCAGCGGCTGGTTATTTGCCGCCGGGATCGTAATTTTCTGCGGCAGTCTCTACATTTTGTGCCTGAGTGGTGTGCGTTGGCTGGGTGCCATTACGCCTGTTGGCGGTGTGTTGTGGCTCGCAGCGTGGGCTTGTCTCTGTTACTCAGCCTTCAAGAGCGCTTGAAAATGCAGATCATACTGAACGGTGAGTCCGTCACCCTGAGCGATAAAACCAATACCATCGCTGCCCTGATCGAACAATTACAGCTCACCGGCAAACGCATTGCTGTAGAAATTAACGAAGAGATTGCACCGCGCAGCACACACGCAGCCACTCATTTACAAGCTGGTGATCGCGTTGAAATTGTCCACGCCATCGGCGGAGGTTAAACCATGAGTATTTCTGACAAACCACTGGTCATCGCCGGCAAGACTTATGCGTCGCGTCTGATTGTCGGCAGCGGCAAATACCGTGATCTGGCGGAAACACAGGCGGCCACTGAAGCATCTGGCGCAGAGATGATCACAGTCGCCGTGCGGCGCACAAACATCGGCCAGAATCCAGGCGAGCCCAATTTATTGGATGTTGTGCCACCATCGAAATACACCATTCTGCCGAATACCGCCGGCTGCTATAACGCCGCTGAAGCCGTGCGTACCTGCAAACTGGCGCGCGAACTACTGGATGGCCATAATCTGGTGAAACTGGAGGTGCTGGGCGACCAGAAAACCTTGTTTCCCAACGTGACCGAAACCCTGCTCGCTGCAGAGCAACTGGTGGCCGACGGTTTTGAGGTGATGGTCTATACCAGTGATGATCCTCTGGTAGCTAAACGCCTGGAGGAGATAGGCTGTGTGGCGGTGATGCCACTCGGTGCGCCCATTGGCTCAGGCCTCGGTATTCGCAACCCCTACAATCTGATGATGATCATCGAAAACGCCACCGTGCCAATCATTGTCGATGCCGGTGTTGGTACCGCATCTGATGCCGCTATCGCCATGGAGCTGGGCTGTGATGGCGTACTGATGAACAGCGCCATTGCCCATGCGCAACAACCGGTATTGATGGCATCCGCCATGAAAAAAGCCGTACAGGCAGGTCGCGAAGCATTTCTGGCCGGACGTATGCCACGGAAACTATACGCCAGCGCATCATCACCACTGGATGGCATCATCCATAGCTGAGTCGACGACAGATGTCTGTGATACAACCACAATCCAAGCAGAAAACCATCCGCTCCTATGTCATTCGCGGCGGCCGCATCACTGCTCCCCAGGAAAAAGCACTGGCAGAACAATGGCCACATTTTGGATTGGATTTGCACAAGGGATTTGCCGCACTCGAAGGAGCATTTACCAACCCCACAGCCGATCTGATTCTGGAAATAGGTTTTGGCATGGGAGATTCGCTTCTGACCATGGCCGAACGTTATCCCGAGCAAAATTTTATTGGCATTGAAGTGCATGTGCCCGGCATCGGGCGACTGATCAATGAAGCCAGCAAACGGGATTTACATAACC
>DATIDQ010000062.1:0-4924 GCA_035456205.1 Pseudomonadales bacterium | reverse complement strand
ATATTGGTGTACCGGGTGCGTTATTCGATACCAAAATTTGAGGGTATAAAACTTGGCGAGAACCATCCGGCAACTCCAGCACAGGCAACTGGTTGGCATAGCCTCCACTCGTCCACGCAGAAATATGACACTCGTCCATATACCATTGCGTGATCATTTCGCCCGGCAATCCATTACGTTTCTGGTAAAATTCGGCGGGCAATGCCGGAATAACGCGACTTCCCACGCCATCACTTAGAGATTCAATGGGCAACCAGATTCGTCCAAAATGGATATCCCAGCCTGGTCCCATATAGGCTTTTCCGCCAGATGCTGTGGCCCACTTTCCATCATCCTGTGAACCCGCATTTTGCAGCGTGTTATAAAATCGTGTGATATTGATGTTCATGCCGCCGTTATTGGGAAAGACATAATCGGTGTAGATGCGTTTCAGGCCACCGCCAAACGGATCAATGTATTCATTGGCCTCTCCCTTCTGGTATTCACGCTGCTCGCCAAACCCACTTTCCTGATAGTTACCAGGGATATGCAGGTTGTCAGCCCATACAGCGCTCATCAAACAGCACGCAATAAAACCGGTAAAAAAAGATTTTTTCATGGCCACAAAAACTCGTAAAAATCTGCCACAGACAGAAAATGAATAAGAAGAAAATCAGTTTGAAGCAGAAAACACCGTAGGCTGGTTAATAGGCCCTGGGTCAATAGGAATGGATTTGACAAGCGGCGGCAACTCAACCGGAGGGGGTGTCGATGCACCATCCCGCTTCGCTGCTTTATTGGCAGTTTCAGTAGCGGTTGATTCGGTGGCTGGATCAGCAGGTTTGCCGCATCCCCACAATCCCGTTGCAATGAATACAAGTAATACAATGGAAATTTTCAAGTGCATGATTTAGGCCTTACCGGTTAATTTAAAAAATGCAATTCACACCATTGCCGAGCAAAAGGTGTGCGCAAGTATCTTCCTTATCGACCAATGCTTGGGCCGTAATCCCGGTTCCAGTTCTGACTGAACCCGGATTCGGGGTCGTAATACTGTCCCGGGAACCTTAGCGGCACCTTGGTGCCATTCGCACCAAACTCCCCTTTCGTCTCACCTAGACTCAACTGCAACGGCTTGTTCAACGCGCCAATCCTGAAATAAGTTTCTCAATGCGATTCACTTGGTTTTTCCTCATTAACTGTCGAGCACGGCAAAACACTGTTTAATACACAGGGGTTTGCATCATGCATAATTTAGGGTATAGATTTTTACTTATAATGAGACAGGAAGACGACGCACAAGGAAGACACGCACGCGCATCCACCAGTGAACCTGACGGTGGCCACTATACCAAAGTAACCCGGCCATTAACACTACAGAATATAGTAGTATTTAACGCAACAAAGGCTAGGCATGCTGTTGCAGACAGGAGGCCTGGGGTTGAGCAGGCAGATGCTGCAGGCAACCCGTGAGAACAGCAGGTACTGTAGAGTTATGCCATTCACACCGTTACACATGGGACCCGGCATTGCCGTCAAAGCGGTTATGCAGCGCCAGTTTTCTCTGATGGTGTTTGGTTGGTCACAAATTGTTATCGATTTGCAACCGCTCTTTGTCATGATCACCGGCAAGGGAGAGCTGCACGGCTTTTCACACACCTATATAGGCGCAACACTCATCGGATTGTTTTGCGCGCTGTCCGGAAAATATCTCGGCGAGTTAGGGCTTCGCATCATTCGCGAACCACAGCATTTGCCTATCAGTTGGCCGGTTGCCTTCATCAGCGCTTTTATCGGTACCTATAGCCATGTTGCAATAGACAGCATCATGCACGCGGACATTCAACCCTTTGCGCCGTTCAGCACCAACAGTGTTTGGCATGGCATTATCAGCATTGAAGCGTTACACGCCTGGTGTGTAGCCAGCGCGGTGATTGGCGGCCTGATTTACTACGTGACGAATAGGAAAATTCGAAAATCGCCGGAAGCATTATGAGTTATCGTGAAAAAATGAATGCGCTTATCGTCGAATACTGTCGACCATGGAAACTGTTGGCGCTGTGTGCCGGATTGCTGTTGCTCATTGTCGGCTCGTACTATTATCAAGCGCCTGATTGGGATATTCCCATCAGTCTCATCATGGCATGTTTTGCCTATCTAACAGCCGCGTGGAGTTTACGGGTTATCCTTGAGCGACGCTGGAAAGTTTTCCCACTGATGCTGTTCTGGACATGGTTCACTGTTGATGGCTGCTACTGGCTCTATTGGCATTTCAAAAATCCAGTAGCACTAGAGCTGATGCGCGATGTTAATTTTCCGGCATCATTATCCCTGTATGGTATGTGTGGGTTGGCCTGGTACTACCAAGGCAGTTTGAAGGAGTTTTATGCCAATATGAAGGAGACATTAGGAATATGACAATAAACTCGGCACCGCATATCCTGCTCATTGAAGACGATGAAGATATCGCAGCCACCATTATTTACGCGCTTGAGAGAGAACAATATTTTATTCATCACTGCACAACCGGTGTTGCGGCAGAGCAGTGGTGGAAAGAACATCCTGTGGATATAGCAATACTGGATGTCGGATTGCCAGATCAAACGGGTTTTGAGCTGTGCCGGAAATTAAAAGCAGCATATCCAGATCGCCCAGTCATGTTCCTGACTGCACACAATGATGAAATTGATCGCATTGTAGGGCTGGAGCTGGGAGCAGAAGATTACTTATGCAAACCCTTCAGTCCAAGGGAGCTGGTATTGCGCATCAAAACAATATTACGTCGGAACAATTCCCAGCCTGCACAAGAATCCCCTGCCCTGTTGCAGCACGATGCCGAGAAAATGCAAATTATTTTTCATGGCAAGCATCTTACGCTGACCAAGTCTGAATACTTATTATTGAGTGGGTTGCTCAAGCAACCGGGGCGCGTGTTCACACGCGATAATTTACTCGATATCCTCGGCGATGTATCAGGCAACAGCAGTGATCGCGCCATCGATACACACGTCAAGGAATTAAGAACCAAGCTGCGCACTATCGATAGCAGCCGCGAATTCATCATCACGCATCGCGGCCTGGGTTACAGCCTGGCTGACAATGGTTCTGCCACATGAAACTGGGGCTGAGAGTTTTTCTCGGTTACTTTTTTGCTTTGGGTTTAACCGCATGGTTGTCATTAAGCTGGATCGAACGCGAGCTACGGCCATTGGTCAGACAGGCCAGTGAAGAAGCATTAGTAGAAACGGCTTACGCACTGGCTGCCAGCACCCAACCTGGCATGACAGAATCCGGCATTCCTGATGCTGCACAAATGCAAGCATTAACAGCACTGACACATATCCCTCTGCAAGCGCAGATATGGGGAATACCCAAACAGCAGTTAAATATGCGTCTGTACATAACAGATAAATATGGCAGGGTGACCTTTGACAGTGAAGGCACAGATACCGGCAAAGATTATTCACAATGGAATAACGTCTACCTGACACTGCAAGGGAAATATGGCGTTCGCTCCACACGCGCTGATCCCAACAATGAATTATCAACCGTTATGCATGTAGCCGCTCCCGTCATGAGAGATGGCCAACTCATCGGCGTGCTGACAGTCGCCATGCCAAGCTACAGTACGCAAGCCTATCTTCAGCAAGCCAAACAACATCTGTATTGGTATGGCGCTCTGATTATTTTTGCATCGCTGTTGGTAGGTGGAATATTTACATGGTGGTTGATTATCAGTTTACGGCGCATTGGAAACTATGCAGAACATGCTGCTGAAAGGAATGTATCCATTCCTCAATTTGCCAAAGGCACGGAGCTGGAAAAATTAACGTCTGCCATCGACACCATGCGCGATGAGCTGGAAGGACAGCATTATCTGGAAAATTATATTCACCACCTCACGCATGAGTTAAAAAGCCCTTTATCGGCTATCCGTGCGAGTAATGAATTATTAGCAGACAGCGCTATGCCGGAACAACAGCGCATCAAGTTTGTCGCCAGCGTAGAAAAGCAGTGCGAACGCCTGCAAACACTGGCAGACAGCTTGCTGCAACTGATACGTTTAGAGAAAAAACGGCAGCTAGATCACACAGAAAAGGTTTCTTTATCAGCCCTGATGACCCAGGAAATCCAGGCACTGCAATTGCGTGCTGAGCAGCGCGGCATTGCCATCACGGTTAATAGTTCTGATGAGCACCGGGTCTTGGGAGACCCCCTGCTACTGGCTTTGGCCATCCGCAATCTGCTGGAAAATGCCCTTCAATTCGCTGATCAGCATTCAACCATTGCAGCCCGCATTACCAGCGCCGATAGACAACTGGTGATCGACATTCATAATCAAGGGCCACCGATACCCGACTATGCATTACAGCGATTGGGAGAGCGGTTTTATTCACTCCCGCACCCGGATGGCAGCAAAGGCACCGGTCTTGGCCTTGCCTTTGTGAGAGAAATTGCCGCATTGCACAGCGGCAGCTTTACTATCAACAATGCTGATCATGGCGTGTGCGCAACACTGTATTTGCCACTGCAATAAGACTTTCCTCACACAATCCTCACAATCAGCCCATCTTTCACACATACAGGACAGCCAGACTGACCCCGTGTACTTAATGGAGGGTTGGTCATGAAATTTTTTCTCAGCAAAGTGTTTGTTCTGTTAATTGTTTTTGTACTGGTACAGCTGCCTGTGCACTGGATTGAAAACATTACTCAAGAACGCATGTCATTCAAGAATGATGCCGCCCAATCAGTCAGCAGCAGTTATGCCGGCAATCAATATGTATCTGGCCCTATACTGATGATGCCGTACACCCATACCTATTGGGAGCCAGTTCTTAACAAAGATGGCAATCCAGTGGGGCGCGCAGAGAAGAAACAAACTGGCTCCATCAACATCCTGCCAAAAACACTGGTGATGGATAACGATGTCACGGTGGAAGAA
>DATIDQ010000061.1:0-2390 GCA_035456205.1 Pseudomonadales bacterium | reverse complement strand
AGCAACGGAATGGCTATGGTGTTGGCACCCAGCGCGCGCAGTTGCTGTACCAGCGCGTCGTTCTGGCGCGCCGGGCGTGTTACGACGACAGTAAACCCGGCCAGTGTTGCCGGATCAGTCATCGTGCTGCTGACCATGCTGCCCATAAACTTCTCGCAAGATACGGTCAGCTCCCTGAGCCAGTAATTGCTCGGCGACCGCAATGCCGAGTGCGGTGGCGTCTGCTAGTGGTGCACGAGCAGACGCAGTGAGAATCTCGCTGCCGTCGAGGCTGCCGACCAGGCCGCGCAGGAAAAGCATGTCGTTGTCTTCGACGGCGTAGCAGGCAATCGGCACTTGGCAGCCGCCCTGCAGTTTATGGTTCAGCGCACGCTCGGCGGTCACGCGGCGTGTGGTCGCGGCACAGGATAGCGGTGCGATCAGTGCGGCGGTTACCGCATCATTGTTGCGACACTCGATACCGACAGCACCCTGCCCGCCGGCAGGCAAACACAATTCGGCGGGCAGTGATTCACGAATCCTGTCAGCCAGCCCCAGACGTTTGAGGCCGGCAGCGGCCAATACAATGGCGTCGTACTCGCCCGCGTCGAGTTTGGACAGGCGTGTGCCGACATTGCCGCGCAAATCGCGAATATCCAGATCCGGCCGCAGGCGGCGCAACTGGCATTGGCGGCGCAGGCTGGAGGTACCAACCACCGCACCTTGCGGCAAATCGGCAAACGTGGCGAAACGGTTGCTCACTAACGCATCGAATGGCGTTTCGCGCGGGCAGATTACGCCGAGTGTCAGGCCATCCGGAAACGCCATCGGCACGTCTTTCATCGAGTGCACAGCGATATCGGCTTCACCAGCCAACAGTGCTTGCTCCAGTTCTTTGACGAACAGCCCCTTGCCGCCGATTTTGGCGAGTGGCGTGTCGAGAATCTTGTCGCCGCGCGTGGTGAATTTCAGCAACTCCACACGAATACCCGGGTGGTGTAATTCCAGTTGCTGTTTGACGTATTCCGCTTGCCACAGGGCGAGCGGGCTTTGGCGAGTGGCGATGCGCAGGCGTGCAGTGGTCACGATAATCAGTACGGTGTGATGGAGATGGCTCATGATAGCAGAGCGTCGCCCCGCCCCTTACAATCGCTGGGCTACTCTCGCTGGAATTGCTATGCACCGTCATGCGTTTTCCCTCTACTGTCTGCTGCTCAGTATCTGCGCGGTGTTTGCTGCAGAGTTCGTGCTGATCCCGCACATGTATAGTTTGCCCCGCGCCACGTTGCTGGCCGGTTTTGCTGCCACACCGAGTGAAGTGATTGATGGCCAGACGATCAATTCTCTCGGTTTTACCGGCGACGAGATCGGTTTGCAGAAACCGGCAGATACCCTGCGTGTGTTGGTGCTGGGTTCGTCCAGCATGTTCAACCGCCATCTGGGCGAACGCTTGAAGGCGGCGCTGCAACAAAAAACCGGCAAGAAAATCGAGTTGCTGGATGCGGGTATCCGTTCACATACCACACAGGCTGATGTGGTGAAGTTGAAGATGCTCGCGCCGTATCAATGGGACATCGTGTTGTTTTATAACGGCATCAACGATCTGTGGGCCAATCATGTATTACCAGAAGATTTTTATGATGATTACCGCCAGCTGGATCCGTGGAACCATCGCAACCTGTTGCTGGACAACAGTTTGCTGGCACGTTACAGCTATAATTTTTTTTATTACAAAGTGAAGCCGTTCGCGCAATACCAGTTTGTGTTCCCGAAAAAACCGTATATCAATGCCGCCAATTTTTCTTCGCTGTCCGTATTTACGGCGAATCTTGAACAGATTGTTGCTATCAGTAAAAGTATTGGCGCGAAGCCGGTATTGATGACATTTGCGTTTCATATTCCTGGCAATTATTCGCGGCAGGCGTTTCTGGATAAGCAGCTGGATTACAGCAACCCGGATAATTACGACAGCCGTGAAGTGAATAATTGGGGGCCACCGGAATATGTGCGGGAAGGATTAACGCGCCAGAATAAAATCATCAGGGACGTGGCAGAAAAAAACGGGGTGGCGTTGATTGATGTTGATGCGAAAATGAGCGAGCAAGGCCGCTGGTTTGGCGATGTCTGTCATTTCAATGATGCCGGTGTTGATGTGTTTACGGCCTTGGTGGCAGAGGCGTTGCCGTTATAATAAATCCAGAATCCCTGTCAGTGAAGTCACCGTAAAATCCGGTGCTGGTGTTGTCAGCGGCCACGGATTTCCGGAAAAATTCACCCACAATGTTTTCATGCCCACGGCCTGCGCACCCTGCATGTCATCAACCGGATGATCGCCAATATGCAACGCTTCGTGCGGCGCTACATCTGCGCGTTCCAATGCAGCGAGAAACATATGCGGCGCAGGTTTGCCA
>DATIDQ010000060.1:0-5846 GCA_035456205.1 Pseudomonadales bacterium | reverse complement strand
TGTACTCGGGGGCGCAACGCCATCCAATTCACCTTTTTTGCGCAGGCCGGATTTACTGCGCAGCCTGATCAGTTACTGGCATAACCATCCGTCATTGTCCTACCTGTTTTCCGGTTTGTTTATCGGCCCTACATCACAAGCACCGCGTGTGGATGAAGCGCGCAACGATTCACTCTATGAACTGGAAATTGCATTCAGACAATTTCCGGAAACAGGTATGGATTGCCAGCCGTGGCTGGTGGACAGACTGCTGCGAAATCTGTTGGTGGATATCACCGGCAATACACATCGCGCTGAATTCTGTATCGACAAGCTGTACTCACCCGATAGCAGCACCGGCAGACTCGGCTTGCTGGAATTCCGTGCATTTGAAATGCCGCCACACGCACAAATGAGCCTTGCACAGCAATTATTGTTGCGTGCCTTGATTGCACGTTTCTGGCAAAAACCTTATGCACCGGAAAAACTCGCGCGCTGGGGCACCGAATTGCACGACCGGTTTATGTTGCCGCATTTTGTAGAACAGGATTTCAACGATGTCATCGAGGAATTGAACGAATTCGGTTATCCGCTGGAACAGGAATGGTTTGCACCGCATCTGGAATTCCGTTTTCCGCGTTGCGGTGATTACCACATCAAAGGGATGACGCTGCAATTGCATCACGCACTGGAACCGTGGCACGTTATGGGTGAACAAGGTGCACCCGGCGGCAATGTCCGGTATGTGGATTCTTCACTGGAACGCTTGCAAGTCAAAATCAATGGCATGGCACCAGACCGTTATGTACTCACTTGTAATGGCGAAACCGTACCGTTGCAAGCGACCGGACAAGTCGGTGAGTTTGTTGCCGGTGTGCGTTTTCGCGCCTGGCAAACGCCCAGCTGTTTGCATCCGACTATCGGCGTGCAAGCGCCGCTGGTGTTTGATATTGTCGATACGTGGATGAATCGTTCACTCGGCGGTTGTCAGTATCATGTGTCACATCCCGGCGGTCTGAGTTATGAAACGCTGCCGATTAACGCCTACGAAGCAGAAAGCCGGCGACTGTCTCGCTTCTTCCGTGTAGGCCACAAACCCGGCGAATGGCGAGCTGCAGCACCCGCCCACAATATGGAACATCCGTTTGTTCTCGATTTACGAAAACAGGTCTGATCCGCTTCCGCATTACCAGGAAATGCTGGATGCGCACGGCGTGGTACGCCCGCACTGGAAACGCTTGCTGCAAGTGGTGAACAGCAGCCCGAGCCAGATGCAACAGCGTGAACGTTTGATACAACGACAGATCCGTGAAAACAGCGTGACCTACAACGTCTATGCCGATCCACAAGGTGCAGACCGTTTATGGCAGCTGGATGCCCTGCCCAATATTATTCCTGCTGCAGAGTGGCAAACACTCGCCGCCGGCGTGGCACAACGTGCACGTTTATTGAATAAAGTATTGGCCGATTTGTACGGCGAACAACAATTATTGTGCAACGGTTTATTGCCCACAGAATTGATTTATGGTCACAACCATTTCCTGTGGCCATGTCGCGGTATACAACCGCCAGGCGGTGTGTTTTTGCACACCTATGCTGTGGATCTGGCGCGTGCACCGGATGGCCGCTGGTGGGTGATGGCCGATCGCACACAATCACCATCCGGCGCAGGCTACACACTGGAAAATCGCCAGATACTCGCGCGTGCGTTTCCGGATCTGTTTCGCGATTTGCGTGTACAGCATCTGAGCAGATACGTCGACACACTGCGTGACACACTCACGCAATTGGCTCCATGCGATGCCGGTGAAACACCGCTGTCTGTTTTACTCACACCCGGACGTTTTAACGAGACGTACTTTGAACATTTGTATCTTGCACAACATCTGGGTTTCCCTCTGGTGGAAGGACACGATCTCACCGTGCGTGATGGCAACGTCTACCTGAAAACACTCGATGGCCTGCAACGTGTTCACACTGTGTTGCGCAGGCTGGATGCCGATTTTTGCGATCCACTGGAACTGCGCGCTGATTCTGCACTGGGTGTGCCCGGCTTACTGGATGCTGCGCGCACCGGTCGTGTGCTGGTGGCCAATGCACTCGGCAGTGGCGTACTGGAATCACCGGGATTGCTGGGATTTTTACCAAAAATTTCCGAGCACCTGTTAGGTGAAACACTCATGCTGCCATCGGTAGCAACCTGGTGGTGTGGGGAGAAACCCGTTTTGCAGCAAGCCCTCACACAACTGGAGAAACTGGTCGTTAAACCTGCTTTTCCATCACAAAATTTTAATGAAATATCCGGCGCATCACTGAGTGGTGCAGAACTCGCTGCACTCGCACAACGTTTGCAAGAACGTCCTTATGCTTATGTGACACAAGAACAGGTGCGTTTGTCACAAGCCCCTGTATGGGGCGACGATACAACAGGACAAAAATCCATTATCCAGCAAGCCATCAGCATGCGTGTTTATGCAGTGGCCACTGCAGATGGCCACTACCATGTGATGCCGGGTGGCCTCACGCGTATTGCTACTGATGAACACGGCACCATTTCCATGCAACGCGGCGGCGGCAGCAAAGATACCTGGGTACTGGCAGATGGTTTGCCACAAGGCGCACCACCACGCACGCGTTTACTCGGCGCAAAAGAACTGGTGCGCGGTTCAACATTTTTACCGTCCAGTCTCGCTGAAAACCTGTTCTGGTTTGGCCGTTACAGTGAACGCTGTGAAAGTGGAGCGCGACTGTTGCGCGCGGAGATCGCACGCTATGTCAATGACGAAGACACACAAACCGTTGACACTGAGCTGACTGAAAACCTGCTCGATAATTTACAGCGCATGCACAACGCCGGCTCACAGGTGCGCGGGCGTTTGTCACACGAAAACTGGCGAGCACTGGTAGAAATCCAGCGTGAAACCCGATTAATGGAAGACCAGACCGAAGAAAAAAATAGCGAGCATCTGGGTGATTCACTGGAACAACTGGATCGCCTGTTGTTATCACTCGCAGCACTGTCCGGTTTTGCGCATGATGATATGACGCGTGATGACGGCTGGCGTTTTATGATGATAGGCCGCCGCATTGAACGCCTGCAGTGTCTGGCAGGGATTTTTGCAGAATGTTTACGCGATAAAATTGCACATCGCACCGAATCTCTACAACGCACAGCACTGGACTGGTTACTGGAAATCGGTAACAGCACCATCACGTATCGCCTGCGTTATCTTGCTGCTGCACAATTGATTCCTGTGCTGGATTTATTGTTGCTGGATACCAGCAATCCCCATGCACTGTTGTTTCAAATGAATACGCTCGTAAAAATGACAACGGTAGACACCTCACTGCATACACTATCGGAACAACTGGCCACACTGGATCTCGATAGCCTGGAAAATTCACTGTTTGGTGCAAGAAACACCGTGGATTTCCTGAATGGTCTGGCGGACCTTCTGGACAACATCTCGCTCGCCTGCAGCCAGTTATCAGACCGTTTGCATTTGCGGCATTTTGCGCACGTGGACGATGTCAGCCAACAGATGGTGTCGTCATAATGACCGCTGCACGTTATTGCATCACCCATGAAACGCATTATCGCTACAGCGTACCGGTAGCATTGTCGCAACAACTGGTGCATCTGTTTCCTCGCGAATGCAGTTGGCAGCAATGTGACAAACAGACACTGACTATCAACCCGCCTCCTACACACCAGCATCAGGAACTGGATGTTTTTGGCAATCCGCTCACACGGCTATCGTTTGAATCAGCACACGAGGCACTGACGTTGACAGCCAATCTTGATATCAGTGTGCAGCAACGCCCGAACCGGGTGTTGGCGCAATCGCCCGCATGGGAAAGTGTCAGCGAGTTACTCGATTACCGTGCCGATATGCCTCCGTCTGCGATTGCATTGGACGCCTGCCAGTTTCGTTATGAATCGCCTGCTGTGCGCTTGAAAAAAGTTTTTTCCCGGTACGGTGATGATTGTTTTCCAGCAGAAAAACCGTTGCTGGAATGCACCCGCGCATTGATGCAAAAAATCTTTACTGAATTCACCTTTGATAGCAGCGCCACCGAAGTGACTACCCCGCTGCTCGAAGTACTGGAGCACAAGCGCGGGGTATGCCAGGACTTTGCCCATCTGATGATTGCCTGCCTGCGTTCCCGCGGCCTGGCAGCGCGCTACATCAGCGGCTATCTTTTGACCAAACCTCCTCCGGGCCAGCAGCGTCTGGTCGGTGCCGATGCATCCCACGCCTGGGTCTCTGTTTTCTGCCCACAAAACGGCTGGGTAGATTTCGATCCCACCAATAATATGCTGCCAGGTAACGAGCACATTACACTGGCATGGGGGCGCGATTTCAGCGATGTTTCGCCACTGCGTGGTGTTATGCTTGGAGGCGGAAGCCACACGCTGGCAGTGGAAGTGACAGTCACGAGGGAAGACACATGAACAAACCGCTGTTCCATATCACCTTCAATGAAGACTGGCAGAAAGCCGCCAGTGAGGGGAAATACACACCCGTAGAATATTTTTCTGATGGATTTGTGTTGGCCTGTTATCAGGAACAGCTCACCACTTTTGCCAATTTTCTTTTCCACGATTACAAAAAACTTCTGGTGCTGGAAATTGATCCGGCATTGCTGGGTTGCGAAGTCAGCGAAGAACTCTCGGCCGGTGGCAGCCAGATGGTGCCACGGATACACGGCGCTATCCCTGTTGGCGCAGTCGTGCGTACCTCTTATCTGGAACGCAAGGATGGAGAGGATTTTGGCGGCGGCACTACCCATCAAAATGCAGCACAAGCTGCTACCGATAACAGCATCCCCTGGTACAAGCGCTTTCTGCCCTGAATATTTCTGAATAACATTGCAGCACCAGAACAGCGCATCTGCAGCAAGTCTGGATAGCTGTTGCACCAACAGTGCACAACTACTGCGATATATCCGCACAAGTCCCACTGTTTTATGCCCTATAACTGGCACGGCACTTGCTCTTCCTGATAGTAAGAAAGGAAGGAAGCAGGTATGAGTACAGTACTGCCACCGCCCAAGGGCGTATTCGATGAAATGCTGCTCGATGCCAATAAGCCGCGCCTGGCCTATAGCACCTACCACCAATGGTTATCGAAAGTTGCTGAACAGGAATTGCGTGCCAAACGCAACGAAGCCGAACTGTTATTCCAGCGCGTCGGCATCACGTTTGCCGTTTACGGTGAAGAGGAAGGCGCAGAGCGATTGATCCCTTTTGATTTTGTGCCGCGCATTATCCCGGCAGAAGAATGGCGTTTACTGGAAGCCGGTTTGCGGCAACGTGTAGCAGCACTGAACGCATTTCTGAAAGATATTTACAGCGAACAAGCCATCATCAAGGCAGGCATAGTGCCGGCAGACAATGTGTTGTGCAACGCGCAATACCAGATCGCCATGCAAGGTATAAAACTGTTCCGTGATATTTATGCGCATATCGCCGGTATCGATCTGATTCGCCACAGCGATGGAAAGTATTACGTGCTGGAAGATAATTTGCGCGTGCCATCCGGCGTGTCTTATATGCTGGAAAACCGCAAGATGATGATGCGTCTGTTTCCGGATCTGTTTGCTGAACACCGCATTGCGCCAGTTGAGCATTACCCCAACCTGTTACTGAAAACATTGCGCGAATCTTCACCGGTTGAAGATCCGACTGTTGTTGTTCTCACGCCGGGACGCTACAACAGCGCGTATTTTGAACACGCCTTTCTGGCACGCGAAATGGGTGTGACTCTGGTAGAGGGACAAGATCTTTTTATCAAGAATGAAAAGTTATTCATGCGCACCACGACAGGCCCGCATCAGGTTGATGTCATTTATCGTCGGCTTGA
>DATIDQ010000059.1:0-2686 GCA_035456205.1 Pseudomonadales bacterium | reverse complement strand
CCTGTGTTGTTGTTTGCCAATGGTGAAGCGCCTCTGCACACGCGTACGCAAAATAATTTCTGCATTCAGCGTATGACTTTCCTGCAACGCTTGTATGGCATTACGCACAATATTCAATAGCGCCTGTAACAATTGTCCTCGATCACCTTCGATATCCGGCATGCTGGGATCGTAGTCACGTTCAAACAAAATCAATTCGCCGTATTCGGCGTGAATAAGGCTAAGCACCCGTTCCAATACTTCGTGAATATTGACCGGCACCAACACTGGCGGCTCGTGAGAACCCAACATACGGTCAACCAGATCACG
This sequence comes from Pseudomonadales bacterium, assembly GCA_035456205.1. GTDB lineage: Bacteria > Pseudomonadota > Gammaproteobacteria > Pseudomonadales > UBA7239 > UBA7239. The sequence continues at coordinate 2,377 of DATIDQ010000059.1, read as the reverse complement.
CAGACGATCCGCTTCTTCAATAATGATGCGAGTGTATTCTGTGAGACTGGCATCCGGCAGCGCACGCGCCAGCAGTTGTGCCGCACCTCGTATGCCACCGAGAGGATTTTTGATTTCATGTGCCAGGCCTCGCGCCAGGTGGCGGCTCGTCTGCTGCGAAGACACAATGGCTTCTTCACGACTGATACGCACCAGACGATCCATGCCCTGCATTTCCAGTAACAGATTCCGCTCAGGTAATGGCGTGACGCTGATATCCACCAGTACATTCTGGTGCAAGGTACCCAATGTCAGGTTGACCTGACGCTGGGTAAACGGCGTACCACTGTCCAACGCGTGCAGGAAAGCGATGTTGAGATCACCGGTATCACGAACCAGATCGGAAAATAACTGACCACAGGCATGCTGGTGACTGACCGCCAGCAGTGCTTCGGCCGCCTGGTTCAGATACAGGTAGCGCAAATCCTTATCCAGCAACACCACTGCGCTCGACAAATGGTCAAGAATCAGCGGCGGTAGATATGAATCCACTTTACTGTCTGACAGGGACATTTTGCTTTTCACTAAAGGCATCACGGATCACAGAAGCATAGACTCACACCAGCCTTATGATCAGCAAGAAACTTGCCATCTACCAGAGCCAACAAAAAAACATTATATTTCAATGCGTTAAATGAAAAACAAGTGCGCGCCAGCAGCAATTTCCAAGAATTCACTGGAAATTACACTTCTGGCGCACCAACTCAGGGCGCTGCTGACACGCACTATCTTAAAAGCCCTTTGCTCCCCCCGAACCTTTGGGGGTACGAACGCCTGCAGGGGTGGTGGGAGGCGCCTTTGTAGTATCGACCCCGCTACTAGTCGGGGTTACGCCAATGGTGGGAGGCGGTGCTGCGGTAGGCTTATTAGGGTTTGCCGACTCGGTAGCTTGCTCAGCCTTCATATCTTTTGGCGTTAGTTTGGATATACGCCTGATATGAAACCGCACTTTCTCGGAAGATTTCAGCAGCTGTTTATCTTTATCAAATACCTTTGCTTCCACTGTGTGCGTGCCGCGATCCATCGTAGTCACCGTATACGACATGCCGCCGTCACCAACGGGCTTGCCATCGTAATACAACTGGAAAGTATGGCCTTCCTGCAAGCCAGGTTCTAATTGAGCTTCCAATATGACCGCTTCTGTTTCCTGCCCGAACAGGGTGTCATCAACAGGGCTCGTTATTGCAATTGTGTACTTGACCGGCTTCTTTTTCTCCTTGGGGGATCCTGATTCCCCTTCCTCACCAGGCGAACCTGGCACAAGATTGGCTGCTGGCACCCTGATAGCTTCAGACGGCCTGCCTATCGGAGCACTATCAGTAAAGGTTACGTTGCCTGCCGAATCGAGGCTTTTGTATACCACTTTTCCAGGAAGTGCCGGCGCTTCCTCCGGCGTGGGAGTCTCTAATGCTGGTGTCTCTGATACCTGCGGCGTTGACGAACCTTCCTGAGCCAACAATACCGTTGCTGATAACGAGAAAAATGCAGCAACAAAAACTCTACTCATCACTCGCAAAGGCGAACACTGGTTCAGCATGGCAATTTATCTCCCTGGATACACTCGGCTACTGTAACGGCAAATAGCTACCAAGCAAACGTCTGACGGGGATTATGGCTGCGTTATAACGAGTCAGTGCCGCCGCGCACGTGCCCTCGCCGGAACAGGATATCCGGGGCTATCCGCGCCCTCGATACTTTCAGCACCCACACTGTGTGATACATCTCTCGGAGTATTCGCTCCGTTGGCACTGTCCGCGCCCCGCGGATTTCTGACACCGTAGGGATAATCGTAGTAATCATCGTTGCTGTAGGTTTGCTGCACACTGTGCAACTGGACGGTAAATTTTACAATCCGTGTAGATTTTATCCGCTTGCCTTTTGCATCCAGCACACGCGCTTCCACGCTATGCGTACCACGCGATAAATTGCCAAAACGGGTGGATAGTGCCGTGCCAGGTTCATCATAGGGTTCGCCATCCAGAATGAACTGGATTTGATGCCCGTCTTGCAGCGTAGGTTCCAGTGCCAGAGTTACATCCACGGCAGATACGTCGTATTCCAGTGTCTGGTTGTTGGCAGGGCTGGTAATACTGAAACGTGTATAACTGGTCGCGGGTTCAGTAATTTTCTTATTAGTGCTGTCGTCTGCAACCACCGGAGTTGTGTTTGTAGGCTGCACCTTGATCAACTGCGCTGATGTATCGGATGGCTGCTTGTCCGTGAATATCACGCGACCATTTTCATCTACGGTCTTATACACTTTTCCTGTGTCTTGCTGCGCCAAGGGCGCAGAGCACAGCAACGGCAAAACCGTCACGATGAGAACGCCACCCAGTAC
>DATIDQ010000058.1:0-11925 GCA_035456205.1 Pseudomonadales bacterium | reverse complement strand
ATTTTAAGCAAAGTGTCTCTACGGCCATTTTTAGGGGTTCGCTGTGGAGATCTGGATGGCGAGGGACGTTGGTCTACTTACAGGCTGAGGTGCTGCCGCTGACGTTCCCAAGACAGGAATGTAGACGCCTCTTCCAGTGCTTGAAGATTGATCATGGATGGCAAGGTGCCACTCAGTGCCTGATGCACGATATCGGGGGCGAGTCCGGTCAGACCAAGATGGCGACTCACATACCGATCGGTATAGCCACGAGGCTCAGGCTTTTATAGCTGCGGCCTTGATACTGGAACCATCCCCCGGCCAGCACTGTGACCTGATGGGTCTGCTTACGCCATTGGCGGGTGAGCACCGTAGCTTTCGCGCTGGCCACGACGTGGCGAGTTCCAACCCGTACATCACTGCCTTTAACAGCAGCACCGGCAAAACCTACTGGTCTGTGACACTCGCAGATGTCATGGGTGACTTCCAGCAGCTTGTACTGCTGGGCAGCGCAGTGTGTGCCGGCGGAGATGCCACAGATGACGATGGTGACGGCGGCACCAATGTGGTGGTTGCCTGTTTCAACGCCAGCAAGGGAACACTGTTATGGAAAAAAGAATTTGAAAACCCATCGGACGGCTCGACAAACCTGCAATTCCAGAGTGTCAGTGGTGGCAAGGGTTTGTTGGTTGGACTTTACGACACGGATTCATCCGACACGATTGTGCTGGCAGTAGATCCAAAAACGGGCAATATCGTTCAACAGGATTGATGCATCTTTGCCTCAACGCCTTTGTGAAGTGAGACACACTTTTACTGTTGTCTTACACGATATGGGCTACAGTAAACGCAGGTGAATGCCTCAGGATATTGATCTAAAGGAGGGATTTATGGAGATGCAAAATCATTCGCTGGCTGCCTTGTTTGATCAACTGGGGCTGGGAAGCGATGATCAAGACATCAGGGATTTCATACAAACACACGCCCCGATCATCGGGGCAAAAGAATTGCATGAAGCCAGTTTCTGGAATCCATCCCAGGCATATTTTTTGAGGGAAGCAAAAGACGAAGATGCCGATTGGGCTGAGGTTGTTGATCGTTTGAACATCATCCTCCATCAGCCTGAACAGCTACAACTCCCTCCATTTTGAAACCACGCACGGGGTAGAAACATGCCGAAAATATCAGGTGAAGCGGTTCATGATAGCAACCATAAAAAATGGTGCTTTGTTATCCGCACAGATGAAGGACGAACATTATTCAAGTCTGACACTGTATTTGAAAACCAACAAGCCGCTGAAACCGAATTGATAGAAATCATTCAGGGTTTATCAGAGTCCGTGCATGATTTTGGGCAGGGCGGCTAGTTTGCCCGAGGTGTTATCAGCACCGCTTTAATTATCTAACCAGCCATTAAAAAAGCCCGGCATTGCCGGGCTTTTTGTCATTCCATACAAGTCACTACTTCTGATCAATCTGTTCCAGTTGAGCAGCCGTTTCTTGTTGTACTTTTTCTAATTCAGCGGGAGTCAATTTGGTTTCAGCACTGTTTCTCAATTTGCGGGCAACCGGATTGCCACTAGCCGCAGCCAACGACGCCCACATGTATGACTTCTGATAATCCTGAGCGATGTTTGTGCCATTGGCATACATATAGGCCAGATTGATCTGTGCATTGACGTTCCCCGACTCGGCAGCCTTGCTGTACCAGAAAGCAGCTTTCTTATAATCCTGTGGTACGCCCTGACCATTCGCATACAAGATAGCCAGATTGATTTGTGCCGGTGCGTAGCCCAATTCTGCAGCTTTGGTAAACCAGGCAACAGCCTGGGCGTAGTCCTGCGGAATACCCTGGCCGTTGGCATACAAGATACCCAGATTGTGCTGAGCTCCAGCGTGCCCTTGATCAGCAGCCTTGGTATACCAGGTGACAGCTTGCTTACTGTCCTGCGCCACACCCTGACCATTGTCATACTTCAGGCCCAGACTGAATTGAGCCAGTGCATCGCCCTGCTCAGCGGCTTTGGTGAACCAGGCAACAGCCTGTTTATAATCCAGCGGCACACCTTGTCCATTGGCATACATGACACCCAGATTCACCTGAGCCAGTGCATTACCTTTCGTAGCAGCTTTTGTGTACCAGGCAGCAGCTTGTTTGTAATCCTGCGGCACACCTTGGCCATTGGCATACATATAACCCAGATTCACCTGCGCATTGGCATGTCCCTGCTCCGCCGCTTTGGTGTACCAGGCAACCGATTTTTTATAATCCTGCGGTACGCCCTGACCGTTGGCATACATCAAACCCAGATTGTATTGCGACTTCACATGTCCCTGATCAGCTGCCTTGGTATACCAGATGACTGCTTTTTTGGCATCGTGTGGAACGCCCTGACCATCGGCAGACATCACGCCAAGACTGTACTGTGACTCAACTTCATCGCCTTCTTCAGCGGCTTTAGTAAACCAGGCTGCGGCTCGCTGATAATCCTGCGTCACCCCCTTTCCCGTGTAGAACGCTTCAGCTACAGCTACCTGGGAATAGACATCACCAGCATTGGCCTTTGCCATTGCATCATCAAATGTCTTGTCTGCCAAAGCCAACGGACTAGCGGTAGCCAATAGAAAGATCAGGGTATATTTGCGAATCATGCGTTGCATCCTTTTTGATGTCGGCGGGTAGTGTATCAAACCTGTCATCACTAACAAGCCGGTAAACCTATTTAAAACAGAGGGATACACCGTCATTACCCGCTCATACGGCGCAGCCCTATTTGCCTTTATCAGAGTGCCAGAATAGTTCTGATCACAAGCCCCACCACTGCACACACAGCAATGACATGGATGACGTTGCGTTTGAAATAGAACAAGGCCACAGCAGCAGCGAGAGCAATACAGGCCGACAGCCATTCAAATGCACCAGCAAATCCTTGTGGCCACAGCACGTGATAGCCAAAAAATATTGCCAGATTGAGAATAACGCCCACCACTGCTGCAGTAATAGCAGTAAGCGGCGCTGTAAATTTCAGGTCATCGTGTGTGGATTCCACTAACGGACCACCCGCGAGAATAAAAAGAAACGACGGCAAGAATGTAAACCATGTCACCAATGTGGCGGCCAGTGCGCCTGCAACAAATAACAGATCCGGCCCGAACACCGCTTTGACATACGCACCGACAAACGCGACGAATGCCACCACCATAATTAAAGGGCCTGGCGTCGTTTCACCTAGCGCCAATCCGTCAATCATCTGCGTGGGAGTGAGCCATTGATAGTGCCCCACTGCACCTTGATACACATAAGGCAACACCGCGTAAGCACCGCCAAATGTCAATAACGCCGCCTTGGTAAAAAACCAGCCCATCTGTGTGAGTGTGTGATCCCAGCCTAACAATGCTGTTAACAACCCCATCGGTAACGCCCATAGAACAAGGCCAAAAATAGCGACGCGCAACAAGCGTGGCCAGCTAAATTTTGCGTGCTCGGGTGTTGGCGTGTTGTCATCAATGATCGCTGCACCAAAAGATTTTTGCGCAGCGCCGTGACCACCGCTAGCAAATTTTTCCGGGGCGATTTTTCCACCGATAAAACCGACAGCGGCGGCGGCAAGAACGATAACGGGAAATGGCACATTGAAAGCAAAAATAGCAACAAATGATGCCGCTGCTATCATCCACAACACAGGGTTTTTTAGCGCTCTTGACCCAATGCGATGGGCAGCTTGTACCACAATCGCAGTAACAGCGGGCTTGATACCATAGAATAATCCCGTTACTAACGGCATTTCACCAAAAGCGATATAGAACCAGGACAGCGCCACCAGAATGAATAATGAAGGCAACACAAACAGAGCCCCGGCAATCACACCGCCGCGTGTACGGTGCATCAACCAGCCGATATATGTGGCCAGTTGCTGCGCCTCTGGTCCCGGCAGCAGCATGCAATAATTCAACGCATGCAGAAAACGTTTTTCAGAAATCCAGCGCCGGTTTTCCACCAGCTCCTGATGCATGATAGAAATTTGCCCGGCTGGGCCGCCAAAACTGATAAAACCTAACTTGAGCCAGAATCGCAACGCTTCTTTCAGTGTTATTGGTTTGGGTGGAATCTGATCGTCATGCACGATGAAAATACTCTATGGAAATTTTCCGGATAATACTACTTATCCTGCGTATTCACGACCGCGTACAAACAACTTCAGCTCACCTGGCGAAAATAATTCCCAGTCTTCATTGTGCGTGAGTGGTTTGGTAGCAATTACCGTCATGCAATCATCCGGTTGATTGTGGCGTGAAAAATCTATCATGGCTTCGCAATCTATCAACTGCGCCTGACCAAAAGGTGCCTGCCTGCTCACTGCACACAAATCTGTTGTGCAATGTGCAAATAAATGTTTTCCATCTGACAACAAATAATTAAACGCACCATGTTGCGCAATATCGGCAGACAAGGATTGCAGTTTTTCCATCAGCACTTTCAGCGCTGGCGCACGGCAACCAAAATAATCGCGCAGCTGCTGGAGGATATGACAAAACGCCAGTTCACTATCAGTTTCACCAGTGGGCGCATAACTGCCGTTGAGGGATGGCACATACGATTCCAGTGTGCCGTTATGGGCAAACGCCCATTGCTTACCCCAGAGAGTACGTGCGAATGGGTGACAATTGGCATCAGATACATCACCGCGTGTCGCCTTGCGTACATGTGCAATCACATTGTTTGATTTGATGGACTGGCTGCGCAGGGAATCGACCAACGGGGACGAAATGGAAGGTTGGCTGTCGGTGAATACGCGGCACTGTTTATCGGCAAAGAAGGCAATGCCCCAACCATCAGCGTGATGATCAGTTTCTCCACCGCGACGCACGAACCCGTCCAGTGAAAACTGCACGGATGCCGGTTGCTTGCTGTTCATCCCCAAAAGCTGACACATGTTTAGCCCCCCGACCAAAACCATGTTCAACAAAACAATGCCTATGGCCGCTATTACAATACGTTATCGCTATAAAGTTCAAGTGTTATATGAGGAGTGCTGGCTTGCCAGCGAACGGTAGTGGAACCACTGGTACGGGTTTGTCACGCCATCTTCCGATCCTGAGGACTGCCTGGCCTCCTGAGCCTCTCTAGGGGCTCCTGCGGCAATAAAAGGCACTGCCGACTTTATCAACGAGCTGTAAAAGAGTTCGAGGTTGCTGACAGATAATGCGATAGCTGGTGTAGTCATGGCAGAAAATCTCGCTGGTATTAACAGACAGTGCCAGTCTAGGAGTGATTGCCTTAGCAGAAAAATAACATTTTCTGCATAGCTTATTCATGAAAAATGGAAAGACCTTCCTGGCAGCGCAATAGCTCAATGCGTGATAACGAAAGCAGAAATCGTCATTTCAATTCAAAAAAAATCCCGCCTATATTCGCTTGGCCATTCTGGCTGATGCCGACGCGACAGAAGCACGACATTTCCTTTTTAACACACATATTTATTGCATGAATACTTGCAGAGGAAATTACCATGTCATCTTTTACTGAAAAACCCGTAAGAAGAATTTACAAACATATTAAATATGCGCTGGGGATTCTTGCTGCCGCATCGATTATCAGTGCAATACCTGTCACACAAGCCATAGGTGATGAAGCTGCAAAAGATACCGAACACACTGTACGCATCGGTTACCAGAAATACGGCACACTGGTCATATTGAAATCAAAAGGAACGCTGGAAAAACGCCTGGAGCCACTCGGCATAAAAGTGCAATGGACAGAATTTCCAGCCGGACCACAATTACTGGAAGGACTGAATGTCGGCAGTATTGATGTCGGCGCAACAGGTGAAGCGCCGCCAATCATCGCACAGGCAGCAGGTGCTGATCTGGTGTATCTGGCTTATGAACCACCATCACCCAAAGGCGAAGCGATACTGGTACAAAAAGATTCGCCTATCAAAACAGTAGCAGATCTCAAGGGCAGACGCGTTGGCTTGAATAAAGGTTCTAACGTGCATTATCTGTTAGTAAAAGCCCTGGAACATGCCGGTCTCAAATATACCGATATTGAAGTGGCATTTCTGCCACCTGCTGATGGCCGCGCAGCGTTTGAAAAAGGCAGTCTGGATGCCTGGGTAGTGTGGGATCCCTTCTATGCAGCAGCAGAAGACCAGATCGGCGCACGCACACTGGTTGACGGTAGCGGTATTGTTGCCAACACACAGTTTTATCTTGCCAGTAAATCCTATGCAGACAAACATACCGATGTTGTGCACACCGTCATAGAAGAACTGGGCAAAATTGATACCTGGACTACCAGCAACCCGGCAGAAGTCTCTGCCATTCTTGCTCCCAATGTCGGCCTCGACGTCAATACCGTTGAAAAAGCTATCAAACGTTCCGGTTTCGGCGTAGCACCTGTCAACAGCGAAATTGCTGCACAACAGCAAAAGATTGCGGATACGTTTTATACGCTGAAAATTATTCCTAAAGAAATAAAAATTGCTGATGTCTTGTGGAAACAGGCGAAATAAACACCTGTTGGGTAATAAAACATTTCAGTCCACATACTCCTCTCCACCGAGAGGAGTTTTCAGGAGACACACATGGAAATTTTCTGGTTTTTTCCCACGCACGGTGACAGCCGTTACCTCGGCACCAGTCGTGGCGCACGCACGGTTGATCTCCCTTATCTGACACAGATTGCCCAAGCGGCTGACACGCTGGGTTACAGCGGCGCACTGATTCCAGTCGGGCGTTCCTGCGAAGATCCGTGGGTAGCTGCTTCCAGCCTGATTGCTGCCACCCAGCGCCTCAAATTCCTGATCGCAGTGCGACCCGGCATTGTTTCACCCACAGTTGCTGCGCGCATGGCCAGCACGTTTGACCGCTTATCCAATGGCAGGTTGTTGGTGAATGTGGTGACCGGTGGTGATCCGGTTGAACTGGAAAGCGATGGTTCGTGGTTAAAACACGACGAGCGCTACGAAGCTGCCGACGAATTTTTACAGATCTGGCGCAAGGTGCTCGCGGGAGAAACCGTTGACCTTGAAGGCAAACACATCCATGTCAAAGGTGCAAAAGTTTTGTATCCGCCAGTACAGAATCCGCATCCACCTTTGTATTTTGGTGGCTCATCCGCTGCTGCACATACACTGGCTGCCGACCATATCGACGTGTATCTCACCTGGGGCGAACCACCCGCACAGGTCGCAGAAAAAATTGCAGATATTCGTGCGCGTGCAGAAAAAACCGGTAGAAAAATCCGTTTCGGGATTCGCCTGCATGTCATTGTGCGTGAAACAGATGAGGAAGCGTGGCAAGCGGCCAATGATCTGATCCGCTATGTGGATGACGACACCATAGCGGCCGCACAAAGTGCATATGCACGCATGGATTCCGAAGGCCAGCGGCGCATGGCGCAGCTACACAATGGCAAGCGCGATAATCTGGAAATTTATCCCAACCTATGGGCAGGTGTTGGCCTTGTGCGCGGCGGCGCTGGCACAGCATTGGTAGGCAGCGCAGAAAAAGTGGCAGAACGCATGCGCGAATACACGGATATCGGCATCGAGACATTTGTCTTTTCGGGCTATCCGCACTTAGAAGAAGCGTATCGCGTTGCTGAATTATTATTTCCATTGTTACCCATCAAGCAAACACAACAACTACAGGGTTCAGGTGTAACCGGACCTTTTGGTGAGATCGTTGGAAATCACCACATACCCAACCAGCTACCAAAAACAGAAACAGAATCTTCTAAAAAAAATGAACTCATTGAAAAACGCGTGTCCGCAAGTTGAGCCGGGGAAACATTATGTCGACTGCATCAACATTGAAAAAAAACCTGTTGCCATGGCTGGTTCCCATCGCCATTTTTTCTGTCTGGCAACTGGCTGCACAAGTAGGCTGGCTCTCGGTTCGCATCATGCCCGCACCTTCCGCTGTGCTGTTGGCTGGCTGGAAACTGGCGTTGAGCGGTGAATTGTTTGAACATGTCCGCATCAGTTTCCTGCGCGCTATCAGCGGCTTTGCTATCGGCGGCGGCGCAGGAATATTGCTGGGTTTGTTAAACGGCATTTCCCGCAAGGCAGAAACCTTGCTGGACACTACATTGCAGATGATCCGCAACATTCCACCCTTGGCAACAATCCCGCTAGTGATTTTGTGGTTTGGCATTGATGAAGCCGCAAAACTGTTTCTGGTGTCTTTCGGTGTATTTTTTCCGTTGTATATCAACACCTACCACGGCATACGTTCGGTTGATCCGGCGCTGCTGGAAATGGCGCGCAGTTACGGCTTGAGAGGCTGGCCGCTATACCGCGATGTCATCCTGCCCGGTGCCATGCCCTCTATTCTCGTCGGCGTACGCTTCGGTCTGGGTTTTATGTGGGTGTTATTGATAGTGGCAGAACACGTATCGAGTTCAACCGGTATCGGTTACATGACGATGAATGCGCGTGAATTCCTGCAAACAGATGTCGTTGTGTTAGGCATCCTGCTGTATGCACTACTAGGCAAAGTAGCGGACGTAGCAGCACGCCATCTTGAGTGCTGGTGGTTACGCTGGAACCCTGCATACCAACCAACCGCAGCATAACAAAGATATCCGGAGAAAAAATGACTACCAATGTGATTGAATTCGAGCAATATGAAAAAAAACCTGTCAAAGGTACCGAATTATCCTACCGCAACATCAGTAAGCATTTTAATGATAACAAGGTGCTCGACAACCTGAATCTGATCATTGAATCCGGAGAGTTTGTCGCCATTGTTGGCCGCAGTGGTTGCGGAAAAAGCACTTTGCTGCGATTGACTGCCGAACTGGAACAGGCCAGCAACGGCGACATCCATCGCGCCGCACCGAATAAAAAAATATCCGGCAACAATCCATCTGGCGATACACGTTTCATGTTTCAGGACGCACGTTTACTGCCATGGAAAACCGTGCTGGACAACATTGGCCTGGGCTTGGCCGGTCAGTGGCAAGATACTGCCAAACAAGTATTGCAACAAGTGGGATTACTGGACAAAGCGGATGTCTGGCCTGCGACATTGTCGGGCGGCCAACGCCAGCGTGTCGCACTGGCACGCGCTTTGGTGCATCACCCGAATTTGTTGTTACTGGATGAACCGCTCGGCGCACTGGATGCATTGACCCGCATCGAAATGCAGCAATTGATTGAAAACCTTTGGCAAAATAATAGCTTCACCGCCATTCTTGTCACACACGATGTGCAGGAAGCTATTGCATTAGCTGACCGTATTTTACTGATTGAAGATGGAAAAATCGGGCTGGATTTGCATGTCAATCTGCCCCGCCCCCGTCAACGTGGTTCTGTGGCTTTTGCCGAACTGGAATCCACGGTACTGCAACGCGTTTTACAACAACCTGCCAAAGCGGAACTTCCACCCATACCCGAAGTAAAAACCATCAGCCAGCTCAAATGGGCCTGGTAATTCAAACTATTGAAAATCAAACCAATACCAAAACAGGGAAAACACCATGACCATTCAATCTATCAATGTACGCAACCAGTTCCGCGGCAAGATTCATGAAATCATCCGTGGCGATGTACTCACTGAAGTGGATGTTGCCACGCCATTTGGCATCGTGACATCTGTTATTACCAGCCGCTCGGTGCGTGAGCTGGATCTGAAAGAGGGTGATGACGTGATTGCTTTTGTGAAATCCACTGAAGTTTCCATAGCTAAACTGTAATCCGGTGATGGATATTTTTTCTGCATTGCAGAATCGCATTTCTGCCAATCACTTTGATCATTCACACCGGCTGACAGACAAGCATATCGATGAACTGGTTGAGGCTGCCTTACAGGCGCCCTCCGCCTACAACTTGCAGCACACCCGTTTTCTGGCGGTGACGAATGCTGTCGCAAAACAAGCTTTGCAAGATATTGCTTACGGCCAGGCAAAAATTACAGCCGCCGCTGTCACTTTTATTGTACTGGCAGATCTTGAAGCACATCGAAAACTGCCTGCGATACTGGAAGCGAGCGTCAACGCAGGTATTATTGAAGCAGAAAAAGCAACTAACTCAATCAATACCGCCACGAGAATTTATAGCGCAGATGCTGTGTTGGCACGCGATGAAGCCATCCGCTCGGCCAGTATGGCTGCCATGGCGTTGATGTTGGCAGCTACCGCTAAAGGCTGGGCATCCTGCCCGATGATCGGCTTCAACAGCAAAAAACTGTCGGCACAATTTATCATTTCAGAACGCTATCTTCCCGTTATGCTGATTGCTGTTGGTCTGGCCTCTGACGGCAATCTTGTGCGCAAGCCACGTTTGCCGGTGGATGAAATATTGGTGCGGGATGTACATCCAATGCAGAGTCACGCATTCAGTCACTGACGATTTACGTTTTTCCTGACAACAACCGCGCCAGTTTATTGGCATGCACACGCAATTCTGGCACACCTATCGCTTCCAGATATTGTGCCCTGAGCATGGGCCCGACATAAAACAGCACACGCGATGCCACACCATCACTATTGATCACCGCATAAGAATCATCAATATCCAGCCCGGTTTTCAACGCATCCTGCCGCAGCAAACCATCGCGCAATAATTGCCGGAACAAACGATGATCTGTCTTGCTGATATCGTAATTCATGCCGGCACAACTGATAATTCTTTTCACTGACAGCGTTGCAAACGCATCGCTATGACGCCGACGAACAGTAACATTCACACTGCCTGCACGCTCGGCACACTGTTGAATACGCCCGGCAATAACTTCCACCTGACCGCGCGCTATCATGCCTTGCAAACGCACATATGCCGATGGCGATAAACGATGTCGATGTATATCCCAGTATGTCCATGCATGCCGCAAAAATCGTGAACGCTCCGCAACCGGTAATCGCTGCCAGATTGCAGGTGTGTGTGGACGCAGTGGCGCAATAATGTCTCGCCAATCCACGCCCTGCACCGCAGCCAGATGTATTTGCTTGCGCACTGCGTGCAAATAGTGACGAGCTGTTGCAGGAATATCATTGAGATAGGCAGGAAATTCTTTCGGAGTTGGCGCGTGCGCTTGCGGTCGATGTGGGTGCGATATCAAACCACGGCGTGACAACAGATACACTTTACGCTCATCTGTACGGTTGGTAAGACTGAACAATATATCAACAGCCGTGTGGCTGGCACCAATGATTAATACGCTATCCTTGCTCTGTAAATTATCAAATGCCGCAGGGTTCCAGGGATCATTGATATAAAACCGCCCAACCTCTGCAAGCAGTGCTGGCACACGATTCACCGGTGCCAGGTATCCCGGCGCTAACGCCACAATATCCACTGCAATGACGACTGCGTTATCAAACTCTATATGCGCACTAGCGCCATTTGCTTCAGGCCGCACAGCAACCACTTCATGAGGAATACGCTGCAAAATTGCCGCACTCTCTGCTTCTGCCTGCGCTAATAACTGTTCAAGGTAATCGCCATAGAGGCGACGGGATACAAACGAGCCAGCACTGAAAGCCGGATCAACTGTCTGGCAAAAACGCACGAAGTGCAGTGGATCATCCACCAACGCACTCATATTGCCTGCCGGCACATTCAGAACATGATTATCATCCCAGGTGCGGTAGGCCAGCCCTCGCCCCATGCGCTCGAATTTATCTGTCAAAACAATGTTTATCCCTCCGCCCTTGTGAATCTTCAGCAAATTGATGGCGAGCAGCGCACCGGTACAGCCAGCGCCAACAATAGCAACAGTTTTTTTCGATGACATGAAAATGACCAGACATTATTCGTTGTGAATTCCAAGCCCATCATCGGTTAAATAATCACGAATGCCCAACGATTAAATCCTGCTAAACAATCCACTTTTTATCATTTCTACTACAAGAAAACAGCCGGTATCCTGACTGACTTTCTGATTACTTCTAGTGAAGATTTAATGGATCATAAAAAAAATATTGCGGTAATCGATGTT
>DATIDQ010000057.1:0-6883 GCA_035456205.1 Pseudomonadales bacterium | reverse complement strand
GGCGCAGTTACAGGCGCGCCGCGAAGACATGCGCTTCAAACTGGAAGAAACCCGCAAGAAGCTCGAAGAATTAGACCGCGAAAAACCCAGCATTTCTAACACTGCCAATGCCGCACTGGCAAAAATGCAGGCATTGCGCAGCCAGAAAACCGACAGTGAACGGCTGGCAAAAGGTCTGGTTGTGATTGATGAAAAACTGGCGGCAGCACGCCAGCAATTACGGCAAGCAGCCGGCGAAGAAGCTATTTTCCTGCAGGAAGATATCGAACGGCTGGAAAAAAAGCGCCAGCAATTGCTATCTGAGCTACAAAGTTTATAGCTCGGCTCCAGACAACACTTGCACCCTGCCCACGTCTTTGATGGCGTTTGCATCAAACTTCGCCACACCAATAGCGATATCATTCATGCCATCCTGATTCACATCGCCCTGCATATTCAGTGCACTGCCGAAGTTATCACCTGCAGTTGCACCATTCAAAGTTCTGGTTGATGTTGCGTTGAGGCCAGAGAAAAACTTCACACTGCCTGCATCTTTACCTGCGCTATCGGCTAATGGAATACCCACTACCCAATCATCATTTACCGCTGCGATAGCTGCACCAAAACTGTCACCTTTTGCAGCACCATCCGCTGTCAACAGTGCTGCACTAACACCTTCACTGTTGTTGAAAACAGAAACACGACCTGCGTCTTTAACCGCTGTAACATCAAACTGTGGCGAACCTGCAAACAAGTGGCCATTAGCTGCCGCGACTGCTGCTCCAAAATGTTCGTCTGCCTGAGTGCCGTTACGTGTGTACAGCAGCTTGTGGCTGATACCGTTAAATACCGCCACTTGTCCGGCATCTTTTGCTGCCGCATCACTCATCGGTGCACCAACAATCAGATCAACCTTGCTATCGCCATTCACATCGGCTGCGGTTAACGCAGAACCAAAGTGATCGCCAGCATGTTCACCTTCGGCAAGAATCCACATGCGGCTATCACTGCCGGAGTACAGCAATACGCGGCCTGCATCTTTCAGAGTCGAAAAACCGTTGGGCATCAGTTTCTTCACATCAGCCAATGGATCACCCACTGCAATATCCAGTACACCGTCTTTGTTCTGATCAGGAACCACGGCAATGGCTGTGCCGAGTTGTTGATTGGCTGAAGTACCGTTAATGGTCTTGATAACGGTATTATTTTTGCCAGAAATAATTTGTATCTGGCCAGCCTTTTTCAATACCTTTCCGTCAGCTGAAATATTCGCCATCGGAGAGCCGACCAGCAAATCGACTACTCCATCATTATCCATATCTGCAAGTGCAACGCTGCTACCGAGTTGCTCGCCCTTTGCAGCACCAGTTTTTTCCAATAACACATCCGGATTATCAGGCAGTACATCACAGGCATCACCTTGCGCATCGCCGTCGGCGTTTAACTGGTCAGCGTTTGATATAGAAACGCAGTTATCTATGCTGTCTTCAACACCGTCGCCATCTTCGTCAGCCGGCGGCGGATTCGGGCAACCGTTGGCGTCTATGCCATAACCCTGGTCGCCTTGTGAAGGACAGATATCGACATTATCGGTAATACCGTCGGAATCACTGTCTATATCACCGTTTGGCGTGGGGTCTGCGTTATCACCGATTCCATCACCATCTGTGTCAACAGATTCTGTTGCATCGAACGGAAATGCATCAAATATATCTATAACACCGTCGTTATCATCGTCGACATCACATGCATTGCCTTCTGTATCAGCGTCAGCGTTTAATTGATCTACGTTTGAAACTGCAACGCAATTATCTGTGTTGTCATCAATGCCATCATTATCCGTGTCGACAACTGGATTGTTGTTATCCAGTGTCAAACCATTACAAGTTGCAGCATCAACAGCACAGCCAAAAGCATTCGGCTGCAACCATGCATCCGGCTTGCCATCGTGATCGGTATCCACTGCAGCAGCAGCATTATTTGAAAAATAATCGGCAGCGTTTTCAATGCCATCCTGGTCTGCATCGCCAGTGTGGATGCGCGCTATCCGGTTGATGGCTGTGCCGTTGTACGCAGTAAAATATCCACCAATTAGTGCTTTGCCATCGGCCTGTATCGCCACTGAGGAAACATTGACGTTTACGCCTATACCACGGCTGAAATCTGTATCAAATGAGCCATCACTGTTCAGGCGCGAAACGATACGGGAAGCACCGCCACCGACAAGCAGCTTGCCATCAGCCTGCATCGCTATGGAGTAAATACCGTAGTTTATGGTCGTGCTGGGATTAAAAGCTGTATCCCGCGAGCCATCACTGTTCAAACGTGTGATCTGGTAGGAAATAAAGCTCCCGCCGACCAGCACCTTGCCATCCGGCTGTATCGCCACAACCCTGACATCGTTGTTCACACCCGTGCCGGAATCGAAACTGGTATCCAATGAGCCATCGCTATTCAGACGCGCAATGTAGTTGCGGGCTGTACCGTTGTAGGAAGTAAACCCTCCACCAATCAGCACTTTGCCATCGGCCTGTATCGCCACAGAATAAATATGCGCGACGAAATCAACAGCATCCGGACCCATACCAGGATTGAAACTGGTATCCATTGAACCGTCACTGTTCAGGCGCGCTATACCGTGGTACGCAGAAAAAAATCCACCGATCAGCACTTTTCCATCTGCCTGTATGACTACCGAGTTAACACCACCGTCTGCGACCGTGCCGGGGTTGAAACTCGTATCCAGTGAGCCATCGCTGTTCAAGCGTGCTATGCGGCTGATGACTGTACCGTTGTAAACCGTAAAATCCCCGGCAATGAGCACTTTGCCATCAGCCTGTAGCGCAATTGCGTAAATCTCGGAACTTGCACCTGTGCCGGGATTGAAACTGGCATCCAGTGAACCATCACTGTTCAGACGCGCTATCCGGTTGATAGCCGTACCGTTGTAAGAAGTGAAATCCCCACCGATGAGTGTTTTGCCATCAGCTTGTATCGCTACGGAATAAACACTGTAACTCGCGCCCGTGCCTGGATTGAATGCAATATCCAGTTTGCCCGCCCCATCACTATCACAGATATTACCAATGCCATCACCATCCTCATCGCCCTGATCACTATTCGCAACCAGTGGGCAGTTATCCGCTGTATCCAGCGCTCCATCATTATCATCATCCAGATCGCCATTGTTCCCAACGCCATCATTGTCAAAGTCAGCCGATTCGGTTGCATCCAGAGGAAATTTATCTGACGCATCCAGCACGCCATCGTTATCATCGTCGAGGTCACACACATCACCTTGCCCATCGCCATCGGTATTCAGCTGGTTTGCATTACTGTTCAGCGGACAATTGTCACTGCCATCGAGTGCGCCATCGTTGTCATCATCCGGATCACTCTGATTACACAATGAATCGCCATCCGTATTACTGCTGGAAGCTGTTGCATCCAAAGGGCAAGCATCCGACCCATCAGCTACACCATCATTGTCATCATCACTATCGCATGCATTACCTTGCCCATCACCGTCCGTATCCAGTTGGTCGGTATTACTGGTCAGCACGCAATTATCTACTGCATCTTCCACACCATCTGCATCATCGTCTGTATCCAGTACCAATCCGTTACAAGTCACGGCATCGGCTGCACAACTGAAGGGATTGGGTTGTATCCAGGCATCCGGCATACCATCGAGATCTGTATCAACTGCTGCCGCTGCGTTCGCAGGAAACTTGTCATTCGTGTCGATCACGCCATCCTGATCGGCATCACCGCAGAAATTACCGGCAGCATCGCATTCACCCAGATAAACGACAGCCAATGAACCATAAGAACTGTTAGTAGTATTCCAGCAGTGATTTTTGCCAGAAACTGTCGCGCAGACTTTGTTAGCAACATCCCAGGCTGCTGTCACAAAACCGACGGAAGTCACCGCCGGGGGCAAACACAAACCTGTACAGGAAAATGGCGTGCTGGTGCTTCTGCCTGGATTATCATAGGTGCAGGCATTGCCTAGCGTACACTGGATACCAGACCTCTGACCTGCCGAGTAGGCAAAACAAGAGAGCTGTTGGGGAGAACAATAACTAGCATCGTTTAACGTCTTGCTTACCGCTGCCCATGCTTGCAACGGCAGCGCACAACTAGCCAACAAAAGGCAACAGACTAGCAATCGACTGAATGGGAGAATGGAGGTGCGAGCAACAAACCGGCTCATGAACGGCATCCTTATTACTTTTATTTGACTACGATCCTAGCACGACTTCCCGCCAAGGTCTGCTACCTGAAGCTGTAGTAGCACACCAGCACTGGAAGCTTGAAGTCACTGGTCGACAGTCGCTAGCGGCGACTGCGAAAGAACTCGCTCATCATCGTCGCACACTCGCTCTGCAATATACCGCCTTCACAACACACGCGATGATTGAAATGCGGCGCATCAAATAACGCCAGATTACTCACTGCCACACCGGATTTCGGTTCGGTTGTGCCGTAGACCACACGAGCAACGCGTGCATGCACCAGCGCACCAGCACACATGGTGCAAGGCTCTATCGTCACGTACAGCGTGGAATCCGGCAGCCGGTAATTACCAACGTTTTTTGCTGCATTGCGCAGTGCAATAATTTCTGCGTGCGCTGTTGGATCACATCCACTGATCGGCTGGTTATACCCTTCGCCAATCACTTCGCCGTTTTGCACAACAACAGCACCGACTGGCACTTCACCCAGCGCTGCAGCTTCTTGCGCCAATGCAATAGCACGACGCATAAACATTTCATCTTGCAATAGAAAACTCATGACGGCTGATACCTGCTTGTCTGCCGGTATTAGACACCATGAGCATCAGACTTTCTAATCAGACTTTCCAATCATGCTTTCTAATCAGAGCTTGTAACCCACGCTGGCCATATAGACCCATGGATCAAGACTGACATCCGATTTGACACGCGCACTGGCCAGCGCACCGTTTTTCACGGTGTATGTCGCATTGGTGTCGATATCGATGTACCACACACTTGCATTCAGCAGCCAGTTATTGCCGAGATTGAAATCAACACCACCCTCAGCAGCCAGCCCCCGGGAATTGTCGAGGCTCAGATCCACATCACCACCCAAGGTAGCATTGAGTTGTGAACCGGCATCTTCATTCCAGAATTTGGTGTAATTCACACCAAGACCCACATACGGAGTCAATGCTGAAGAGTTGTTGAAGTAATACTGCACGCTCAAAGTGGGTGGCAATTCTTTGGTAGAACCAAGATTACTGGTACCCAGGTATGATGCTGCTGTCTTGTCACCCCTGATGTCATGCGTCAATGGCGTTGCTGCCAGCAACTCAAGACCGATCTCGGGAGTAAGCATATAAACAGCTGTTAAACCCAGCTGCGTGTCACTTTTCACATCAACATTTGCACCGTACAGATTATTACCATTGAGCTCCGGCGTAGATGCACTGGTGTTCGGAGCAACCGTCACTGTTCCTGCGCGCACAATAAAATCACCTGCTTCATAAGCCTGTGCACCCATCACAAAACCCATACACATCACACTGGCTGACACCAGTATTTGTATTGCTCTCATCAACTTCTCTCCTGTCTGGTCTACCAAAAACAGTTGGCAAAAAACTGTGAGATGCATTGAAACATGCACATTCACTCTATTTGTTGACCTAAGTTAATAGATACCCACACAGTTAAAATGTATTTTATCTACTCCTTTATAGTGTGGTACAAAAGCACCACAACAAACTCAAGCAGCACACCCATGAGCAACGACTACTTCTACTTTGATCCCGATACACTGCACGCACGCGCCGATGAGTTAGCCAGTGGTTATAAGAATGCCTCACCCTTCCCGCATGCAGTAATCGATAATCTGCTGCCGGATGACATCGCCCTGCGTCTGGCCCATGAATTTCCAGCGCGAGATTTTGCAGGTTTCCAGCGCCGCGATAATCCTCATCAGGTTTTCAAACAATCACGCTTGCAAGAAAGTTACTTCAAAGGTGTATCCGGTTTTGCACGCCACATGGTGCTGCTGTTTAACGATCACGTATTTGTGGATTTCCTTGAAAAATTGACAGGGATCAAAGGATTGATTCCTGATCCACATTTTTTTGGCGGCGCGTTTCACCAGATATTGCCGGGCGGCAAGCTGGATATCCACGCTGATTTCAACCGCGACGAACGCCGCAAGCTCGACCGTCGCATCAACGTGCTGCTGTACCTGAACGAAGACTGGCAAGAAGAATGGGGCGGCATTCTGGAGCTGTGGAATAAAGACATGACTCGCTGTGAACAACGTGTGTTACCTGTTCTCAACCGCTGTGTGATCTTCAACACCACCGACCACTCGTATCACGGTCATGCTGATCCACTCACCTGCCCGCCAGATCGCACCAGAAATTCCATGGCGTTCTACTATTACACCAATGGCAGGGACGATGGCTCCAGCGGTGAAGGCCAGTTCAAGACACTCTGGCAAGACAGACCTGGGCAGGATAGACCGACTTAACAAAGGAAAATACATGGCCACAAACAGGAATCCGGTTGGCAATAACGTTGTTGGAAATAACATTGTTGGCGACATTCTTGGTGGCATGACAGCCATGCTGGTGGCGCTGCCATCATCCATAGCCTTTGGCGTACTCGCCTATTCCACACTCGGCCCGGCATACGCCAGCATGGGAGCCATGGCCGGGCTGCTGGGCGCGGCAGCAATGGGGTTGGCCACACCCTGGATTGGCCGCACAGCCGGCTTGATAGCAGCACCCTGTGCGCCGGCAGCTGCAGTGCTCACTGCGATGATGGTCGAACTGTCCACCGGCCATGACAATGTTACCGGGCTGTCTGCAGGTGCCGTTTTACCGCTGGTCGCGCTGGCTGCATTGATGGCTGCCCTGTTG
>DATIDQ010000056.1:0-6968 GCA_035456205.1 Pseudomonadales bacterium | reverse complement strand
GAAACTGGCACAAGCATTAATTGATAAAAAGGTAGCGAATGCTCCAGATGCGCATGAAGTTCTCATGCGAGCTATTTTGCAATTGCCTCTTTATCTGGAGTGTGTAAAAGCTTCACGCTCGGATGATCCCGCATCACTGATGGGATTGCTCAATGATTTACGCGCTGTGCGAGGAGAGCATCTTTTTACCGAGACGCAATTGTTTGCGCCGGATATGCGAGCCGCGCGGCAGGCGACGGGTCCACGCGTTCGCTTTGATGATGCGAAGTTTCATGATGTGATGAAAAAACTGCGTCATATGTATGAGTCTGTCATGGTCAGCATTATGCGTGATCGTAATTACGACGAACATTTGCCTGCCCTGAAAAAAGTTTTCGAGAATTTTAGCAAGGTATGCCAGGGAACAGTGAAGGCGCCATTATGGGATGTTGGCCTGGCGCTGGTTGAGGGAATCGAAAATGATACGATTCCCGGTAGCGTGGCACTGAATAATTTGTTAAGGGATATGGATAAGGAAATACGCCATATGTCATCGGTTGGCGTAGTCAGCCTTGATGAATATGCGCCTGAAGAATTGATAAAAAATCTTTTGTACTATATCGCACGCAGCCAGGCAACATCGCCAAAAATATTGTCCATGCGTGAATTGTATCGGCTAGACAGGGCTCTTCCTGGTATGCAAGCCGGCGGTGATGACGTGTCATTCGGGTCGCTGGATCCTGAAGCGATGCGCTCAGTAGTAGTTGCACTTAGTGAAGAATTTCATCGGGTCAAGGAAATTTTTGATCATTATGTGAATGGCGGGGAAAGTAATAACGATGCGTTAGTGGGAGCTATTGCAGTTTTCAAACAGGCTGGCGATACGTTAGCCGTGCTTGGTCTTGCCGATATGCGTAAAAAAATGGAGCAGCTGATCTCCAATTTACGTACCCAGATTGATAGTGGAGTATTGGCTAGTTCTGAAACGCTTATGGAAGCGGCTTCCCGATTGCTGGAAATAGAAGTCGGCCTTAATGAAAAATTTAATCGTGATAATCAGTTAGCTGGTGATGGCGCGCCTGTTAGTATGGATTATGCCGTGCTTTCTGCAAATGAAACGGTTATACACGAATGTCACAACGGGCTTGAGCAAGTTAAAGATGCGATTGTTGATTATATTGCCTCGCAATGGGATGGTTCTCATCTAAAAAGTTTGCCTGAATTATTGCAGGCGGTGAGGGGAGGGCTTGAAATTGTTGGTCAACGCCGTGCGGCTAGAGTGTTGGGAGCATGCGGTCGCTACATTAAAGAGCAGCTGATTGCTGGAGATAATAAACCGGATTTCAAATCGATGGATGCATTGGCAGATGCTATTGCCAGTGTTGAATATTATCTCGAGTGCCTCGATGACGATGTTATAGAAGATCAGGATGAGACATTGGCTGTCGCAGAAACCAGCGTCGCTTCTCTTGGATATGCAGTCGCCGTCTATCAGCGCGTGCAACAAGCTTATATTGAAGAGGCGCCGGAAATTGAAACCATTGATTCTGTAGTGCCTGTATTGGATCAGCAAGTTGAACGGGTTGAACCCGCTACGGAAGATATTCCTGTTCTGCTTGAGGAGCCTCCTGTATCGATGGAGCCTGTCTCGCATGATGGTCCATTACTCAGTGAAGAAGAGTTATTGGAGTTTGATTCGGCTCCTTCTGTGCCGCTTATTCTGGATGGTCATGAAAATGCGCACCATGAATTGTTCCAGCAGGAAGAACCGGAAGCAGTATCTGTAGCCGAGACTCTGGAAATTGTTCAGGACGTTGAGGATGTTCAGGAAGCTGAAGTTGCTGTTGAGGTTGTAGAGCTTGATGCTCCTGTAGAAACGGCTGTTCCAGTAGTAGCTGCTGCAGCAGAAAAATCTGTCGTAGAACTCAAGCCGGAGTACATCGATGCGCCGTTGCTGGTTGAAGACTACGATGAAGAAATTGCTGAAATATTTATTGAAGAAGCGACTGAAGTTCTGGAGGCTATTCGCGAATTCTATCCAAAATGGCGTGAAAATTTTGCAGACCAGGGTTCGTTGACAGAGTTTCGACGCGCTTTCCATACATTGAAAGGCAGTGGTCGTATGGCGCATGCGATTGAACTTGGCGAGCTTGCCTGGTCTGTCGAGAATATGTTGAATCGCATCATCGATGGCACGATTGTTCCCGGTGAAGAGCTGTGCGTGATTATTGATCGCGTGGTGGAAAAAATTCCTTCCATGATTGAAGCGTTCAGCCAGCGCAAAATGGATCCGCAGCCTGCTTTGTCGCAACGTCTTGCTGATGCCGCCACGGCTGTGGCCAGCGGCCGTCCTATGACTTCTCTGGAGGTGCCGGCGAGTGCTGGAGAAGAAGTTGCTGCGCCTCCTGTGCTTGAAGCTGCTGCAGTTGAGTTTGTCGAAGTTGAACCGGTTGCGGCTGTTGTAGCAGAACCCGAAGACATGGATGAAGATTTTGATCCTGTCTTGTGGGAAATTTTTGCCAGTGAAGCAGAAACACACCTTGAGGTAGCAGATGAGTGGTTGGCCTATGCACGTGAGCGTTCACCAATCGCAGTAGAAACAACAGATCCATTGCAGCGCGCACTCCACACATTGAAAGGCAGTGCGCATATGGCTGAAGTGACGCCTATTGCAGAGCTGGCTACGCCTT
Organism: Pseudomonadales bacterium; assembly: GCA_035456205.1. Lineage (GTDB taxonomy): Bacteria > Pseudomonadota > Gammaproteobacteria > Pseudomonadales > UBA7239 > UBA7239. The sequence continues at coordinate 4,299 of DATIDQ010000056.1, read as the reverse complement.
TTGAAAAACTGGTCAAGGAATTACGCGCTTACCAGATCAAGGTTGGTGATGATTTCATCGATCTGTTTGCAGAGGTTGTCGACGAAATTCGTTATGGCCTGCACTTGATAGAAAACCACAAGCGTGTTGTTTTGCCGCATTGTGAAAGTTTATTGGTGCGCACAGCGGCTCTGCGTGCCGGGCTAACCGGTGGTGGCGAGATTGAAGCAACTTCCAAGGCGGAAGCACCAGTTTTGGCGACGGTTGATCCAACACGTTTCAATAATTTCCTTGTCAATGAGATGGATGCATTGATGGATGTCGCGCCATCTCTGGCGCAATGGGCTGACCAGCAAGAAGGCAGCGGATTGGATCGTATAGTTTTTGAATTGAATGAAATGGCGGTTGGCGCTGAGGAAGCGGGTATTCCCTCTATTGCGTCATTGGCGCGGTCCATTGTGCCAGGCTATGTCCATGCTAGAAGTAGCGGAAGTGCATTTGCTGCATGGACGCCTCTGGCACTGGAAGCCCACAACGCCATTATCGATTTTATGGATCGACTGGCCGCCAGCGAAGATCTGGTCGCTAACGAAGAACTGGAACAAAAAATTGCAGCATATTGCGCCACTGAATTTTCTGATGCTGAAGAATCGGTTGCAGCAGAAGTCACTGTTTCTGAAGAAGTGCCGATGCTGGAAGAAGCGCAGCCAGTTGAAATGGCAGTGGAAGAGATTATTGTGCCGCCGCTTGTTTCCGTTACGGTCAGTTCTGCAGATGAAGACGCTGCCATGTTGGCAGAGCTTGATCCTGAGATGCTGGATATCTTTCTGGAGGAAGCTGACGAATTGCTGGAAGAGCTCGAAGGCGTTATTCATCAGTGGAGTGAAGATACTGGCGTCAGTATGGCAGATGATGTGCGCCGCACACTGCATACTTTCAAAGGTGGCGCTCGCATGAGTGGGCTCATGTTGCTAGGTACATTGGCGCATGATCTGGAAACACAACTGGAATGTTTTTCCGGCGAAGCCGATGCTGCATTAATCAATACACTGCATGACTGCCAGGATAAATTGTTTCGCGGTGTTGCCATGGTCAAAGCCTGGCGCGCAGGTGATGCATCGTTGTTGAATTTCTCTTCTCTGTTGTCAGAAGAGGCCGCATTGCAAGTTGATGTTCCTGAGGTTTCCGCTGAAGTCATCGAACCGGAAGTTATTGAGCCGATTGTTGAAGTTGCAGAAGTTGCAGAAATTATTGAAGAGCCAGAGTTTGAAGAAGTTGTCTTTCCTGAAGATCTTGTTGCCGTTGAAGAAGCTGTTGCTGAAAGCGAAATGGCATTGGTCAATGATGCAGTCGGCGCTGAGGTATTGGAAGCTGCAGCTGTCAGTGAAGCGCCTGTTGCAGCAACGGTGGCTGGCGGCATTCTGGAATACAGCGAGGATATAGATTCCGAACTACTGGATATTTTCCTTGAAGAAGCCGATGAACTCGTTGAAGAATTGGAACAGCTGATAGCCGATTGGCAAGCTGCTGCTGACGACAACAGTTTTGCTGATGCACTGCGGCGCAATCTGCACACACTCAAAGGTGGAGCGCGCATGTCTGGCCTTATGGGGTTGGGCTTGCTGGCGCACGATCTGGAAACACAGCTGGAACAATTTGTCGGGCCAGCTGATCAGGCTTTGTTCGCACAAATCCTGCAATACCAGGATGCGATTCTTGCAGGTGTGACACAAGGCCGCGCTATTGCAGCTGGTCAAGCACCGCAGCCAATGTCTGTGGCAATGCCAGGTACAGCTGTTGCTGAGCCGGTAGCGATAGAGCCGGAAATTACTGCAACGCAATATGTTGAACCTGAAGTTGTAGAACCTGAAATTGTAGAGCCTGAGATAGTTGAACTTGAAGTGGTTGAGCTGGAGACGGTTGCGCCAGAAGTGGCCGAAGTTATTGCCGTGGCTGAGAGTGCTGCTGATAGCGCGATGGCAGAACTGGGTATTTCAGAAGACGCTGATCCAGAAATGTTCTCCCTGTTTCTTGAAGAGGCTAATGAATTACTCGAGGATCTGGAAACACAAATTCAAAGTTGGCACGAAGCGCCGGACGACAGCTCTTTCTGCGATGCATTAAAACGCAACCTGCACACCCTTAAAGGTGGTGCGCGCATGACTGGCATCATGGGTCTGGGTAATCTTGCGCACGATCTTGAAACACAGCTGGAACAATTCTCCGGTGTTGCTGATGCAGCATTGTTTGCAACCATGCACAGTTATTACGACAAGATGATGGCAGGTGTGAATCTGGTTCGTCGCATAGTCGCAGGCGATTTTGTGGCGGCGGCTACTGCTGCTGTGCCAGAAATTGTCGACCATGAAGTCGTCATTACGTCTGAAACTGTTGCGGCACCGGTTGTTGAAGAAATTACAAAAGTGGCTCAGGCAGATATTGCCAATCCAGTGCCATCGGCAACCATTATTCCATTCCGTGGCGGCAGTATGCCGCGTGGTCTTGAAGAGGCCATTGCCGGTAAGAAGGGCTCGCACGCAGCTATTGATGCCAAGGCAGCACAAGCGCAGCAGGAAATGATCAAGGTATCTGCAGACTTGCTGGAAAATCTGGTTAACCTTGCTGGTGAAACATCGATCAGCCGTTCGCGTGTTGAGCAGCAGATGATCGACATAGAACGCACAGCGGAAGAAATGGAATCGACCATTTTGCGTTTGCAAGATCAGTTGCGTCGACTTGAGTCTGAAACAGATGCGCAGATCCAGTCGCGTCAGGCAGAAATTCAGGAGCGCAGCGATGACTTTGATCCATTGGAAATGGATCGTTATTCAACCGTGCAACAGTTGACCAGCTCCTTGTCTGAATCAGCTTCGGACTTGCTGGATATTCGTAACTCGCTGAACAATAAATTACGTGATACAGAAACACTGTTGGTGCAGCAAGCACGGATCAACACTGGTCTGCAGGAAGGTTTGATGCGTTCGCGCATGGTACCGTTTTCACGTCTGGAACCACGCTTGCGTCGTATCATTCGTCAGGTATCAAGCGAATTGAAAAAAGATGTCGCGTTTGATCTGGAAAATGTTCAGGGTGAACTGGATAGAACCATGCTGGAGCGTATGGTTGCACCACTGGAACATATGTTGCGCAACGCGTGTGACCACGGTATCGAAACGCCGGAAAAACGTCTGGCGGCAGGAAAATCAAAACAAGGTCGTGTGGTATTGAGCCTCGGCCGTGACGGCGGTGACATCCTGATTTCATTGCGTGATGACGGCGGTGGTATCAATGTTGATGCCGTGCGCAAAAAAGCAATTGAGCGTGGATTATTAACTGCAGATTCACCAATAACCGATAGCGAAGCATTGCAATTTATTTTGCAAGCTGGCTTCAGTACCGCTGAAAAAGTTACACAGATTTCTGGTCGTGGCGTCGGTATGGATGTTGTGCACAGCGAAATCAAGGCAATGGGTGGTTCGATGACCATTCATTCTGCCGTAGGCCAGGGCACTGAATTTATTGTGCGGTTGCCGTTTACGGTATCTGTAAACCGCGCGTTGATGGTGCGTATTGGTGAAGATACTTTTGCTATTCCACTCACCTCGATCGAAGGTATTGTTCGCGTCAGTCCATACGAACTTGAAAGTTATTACGAAGATCCTGAGGCGCGTTTTGAATATGCCGGACGGTATTACGAAGTACGTTATCTTGGCGCGATGTTGCAAACCAAAATGCGCGCGAATTTTGATTCGGCCGTAATGCCTGAGCCCGTTATCCTGCTGCGCAGTGCAGAACATACGGTAGCGTTGCATGTTGATCAGCTCATCGGTAGCCGTGAGATTGTTGTAAAAGCGCTGGGCATGCAGTTTGCGTCTGTGCCCGGTTTGTCGGGTGCTACTTTGCTCGGTGATGGTAGCGTGGTCGTGATTCTTGATTTGCTGGCACTGGTGCGTGCGAATCTGGCGTTGGAAGGTGCGGCATTCCATCTGCAAAATCAGGCGGTTGCTACAACACCTGCAGCTGAAGAAAGTATTACCGTTATGGTTTGTGATGACTCGGTGACTGTACGAAAAGTCACGTCGCGTCTGTTAGAGCGTGAAGGCTTTAACGTCATGTTGGCCAAAGATGGTGCGGATGCCTTGTTACAAATGCAGGATCGCATGCCGGATGTGTTATTGCTGGATATCGAGATGCCGCGGATGGATGGCTTTGAAGTAGCCAGTACCATCAAGAACAGCCAGCGCTTGCAAGATATTCCTATCATCATGATTACCTCGCGCACCGGTGAAAAACATCGTGAGCGCGCCATGGGTATGGGGG
>DATIDQ010000055.1:0-46305 GCA_035456205.1 Pseudomonadales bacterium | reverse complement strand
GAATTGCGTCAGCGCGGCATAGAGATTGTGCTGGTGTCATCCGGTGCTGTGGCAGAGGGCATGAGTCGTTTGGGTTGGAAAAATCGCCCGGAAGCCTTGCATGAATTACAAGCTGCAGCAGCGATTGGCCAGATGGGTCTGGTGCAGGCGTACGAATCCTGTTTCCAGCAATTCGGCATACACACTGCGCAGATTTTGCTGGACCATGATGATCTGTCCAATCGTGAGCGTTATCTCAATGCTCGCAGCACCATGCAGACATTGATCACTCTGGGTGCCATTTCCGTTGTAAACGAAAATGACACGGTAGTGACAGATGAAATCCGGTTTGGTGATAACGATACGCTGGCAGCACTGGTAGCGAATCTTGTTGAAGCAGATCTCCTGATTATCCTGACAGATCAGGATGGATTGTTTGATAAAGATCCACGCTCTAATACTGATGCACAACTGATTCCACGTGCCCATGCGAGTGACGATACACTCGAAGGCATGGCCAGTGGTGTTGGTGGTCGGCTTGGCCGTGGTGGCATGAGCACCAAAGTTCGCGCCGCAAAACTGGCTGCACGTTCTGGTTGTCATACTGTTATTGCTAGCGGACGCAGGCAATCGTTATTGCGCACATTGCATGAAGATACCACGCCGATGACTATATTAATTGCTGATGAAAAACCGATGGCTGCACGCAAGCGTTGGTTGGCAGGGCAATTACAAATGCGTGGCAAGCTGGTATTGGATGCCGGTGCGGTTGATGTATTGCGTAGCAAGGGAAAAAGCCTTTTGCCTGTCGGTGTAAAAGATGTGCAGGGTGAATTCAGTCGTGGTGATATGGTGGTATGTGTCGATGTTGGCGGTGTGGAAATCGCGCATGGATTGGTGAATTATAGTGCGGAAGAAGTGCGCAAGATTATGGGGAAGCCGACAAGTGATATTACAACTTTGTTGGGCTACATCAGCGATGAAGAACTGATTCATCGTGATAATCTTGTTCTGGGCTGAATAACATGAAACAGGCAATTATCTGGATTTTAATTGCTGCACTCGGCGCTTTTGCGTTTGCGACACTGGCTTTGTCGCAAGGTGAAAGCGTCAACGCGTTATGGTTGATAGTCGCTGCTGTGTCGACTTACGCCATCGCTTATCGTTTCTATTCAAAATTTATTGCTGAGCGTGTCATGGAGCTGAATGACCGTCGTCTCACGCCAGCAGAACGACATAATGACGGCCTTGATTATGTTCCGACGCATAAATGGGTGTTGTTTGGACATCACTTTGCAGCCATTGCTGGTGCCGGTCCGTTAGTTGGTCCGGTGTTGGCAGCGCAGATGGGATATTTGCCCGGCACCTTGTGGATTCTGGTCGGTGTTGTATTGGCCGGTGCTGTACAGGACGCAATGATTTTATTTGCATCAACCAGGCGTGACGGGCGCTCGTTGGGTGAAATGATGCGCATTGAAATGGGCAATACGGCAGGCATGATCGGGATGCTCGGCATTCTGGCGATTGTGATTATTTTGCTCGCTGTGTTGGGCATGGTTGTTGTGAAGGCATTGGTAGGCAGTCCGTGGGGTGTATTCACATTGCTGGCGACCGTACCCATCGCCGTATTGATGGGGGTTTACACCCGTTGGTGGCGTCCGGGAAAAATTGGTGAAGTATCAGTGATAGGTTTTATTTTGCTGATGTTGTCGTTGTATTACGGCAGTGTCATCGCGCAGCATCAGGATTGGGGGCAATGGTTGAGCCTGAAAGCTGAAACACTCGCTATCGGTTTGATTGTTTATGGTTTTATCGCTGCGGTATTGCCTGTGTGGTTGTTGTTAGCGCCGCGTGATTATCTATCCACTTTTTTAAAAATTGGCACCATTCTGGCATTGGCTATCGGTATTGTTCTGGTTGCACCGCCACTGAAAATGCTGGCAATCACCCGTTTTATTGATGGTGCTGGTCCGGTATTTGCCGGTTCACTCTTTCCGTTTCTTTTTATTACGATTGCATGTGGTTCGGTTAGCGGATTTCATGCGTTGGTAGCATCGGGCACCACACCTAAAATGTTGGAAATGGAATCGCATATCCGCACCATTGGCTACGGGGCAATGTTGATGGAATCGTTTGTGGCTGTGATGGCTTTGATAGCGGCTTGCGTGCTGGAGCCCGGCATTTATTTCGCACTGAATAGCCCGGCCGCTGTTATTGGTAAAACGGTAGAGGAAGCCGCTCAAGTGATTAACGCGTGGGGGTTTCTGGTAACACCTGAAATGCTCACGCAAATTGCGAAGGATGTAGGTGAGACTTCCATTCTGTCGCGCACGGGTGGCGCGCCAACATTTGCTGTCGGTATGGCCAAAATCCTTGCTGACATGAGCAGCAGTAGCATGATGGCGTTCTGGTATCACTTTGCCATTTTGTTTGAAGCGCTATTTATTTTGACAACAATAGATGCGGGTACACGTGTCTGCCGTTTCCTTATCCAGGATTTATTGGGTACCGCTGTGCCTGCTCTCGCGAATACACGTTCATGGGTGGCAAATGTTCTTGCTACAGCGCTTGCTGTCGGTGCCTGGGGATGGTTTCTTTACCAGGGCGTGACAGATATTTTTGGTGGTATTAACAGCTTGTGGGCGCTGTTCGGGATTGCCAACCAGATGTTGGCAGGTATGGCCTTGATGCTGGTGGTAGTGATTCTTGTGCGGATGAAAAAAACGCGATTTGTATGGGTAGCGGCTATTCCTGCAGTATGGATCTTATCAATTACCATGACAGCCGGCTGGCAAAAAATATTTTCCGGTGATGTCAAAATCGGCTTTCTCGCCCATGCGCAAAAATTTTCTGATGCGCTTCAACGTGAAGAAGTACTTGCCCCGGCAAAAAACTTGCAACAGATGCAGCGAGTGGTATTTAACGATTATGTTGATGCCGTGATGGCCGGTATTTTTATTGTAGTGGTGATCAGCATATTCTTCTTTGCATTGCGAGCTATTGTGCAGGCGCTTCGTCATCCGGCAGTGACGGTCAATGAATCTCTGGTGGTCTGGCGTCCGGATCATGCCTGGCGGGAAGAGGCCTTGTGGCATGAGTAAGAAGCGCACGTATAGTGCTGTAAGTAATCGTTATTTTGCTGCCGGCAAGAGCGTGTTGTTACGTGCAGTCCAGACGGCGCGTTTGATGGTAGGTGTGGGAGATTACCAACAGTATCTGGAGCATATGCAGTCTCATCATCCCGATGAAACTGCTATGTCGGATATAGAATACTTTCGTTATTGTCAGGATAGTCGCTACCCGGGAAAAGATGGCAGCCTGAAGCGTTGTCCCTGTTGAGAAACGATTTGCGCAAATTAATCAACAGGTAATGTTCTGATTATTTTATTCACCGCAACACGTACAGCCGCGCGACGCTCCGCTTCGTTTGCGCGGCCATTCAGTATTTTAGTGGCCGAACTGTGCCAGATCACGTGACCCTGCTTATCAAATGCTGCCAGATGCAATGTGCCATTCCGGTAGACAACCATCTGGGTCTTGGGTGCTTGTAAGCCCTTGAAGCTAGGGGATTCTCCTTTGTCGAATGTCCAGCGCAGGCCGTAATCATTAGCTTCAGACTCGCTGTTAGGGCTTGTGACCGGATTTTCAGCGGCTTCGTCCTGTGTGATCGTGATGCGGTAATCCAGAGTGAAATCCGCCGGGCCGCTGGCCACACGTGTATACCCTTTTTCGCTCAAGTCTTTATCAACATGGTCACACACCACGCGATCAAATTCAGGCAGGTGGCTGCCGTCGGGTTGTATTTTTCCCAAGGCAGAAAAATCCCAGCGGTATGTTTTGAGTTGAGAAAAGTTTGCAGAGGCATCTGTGCTGTATGTATCAATGGAGGTGTGGTCCGAAGCCGTACAGGCAGCCAGTGACCCCATCAATAAACCAATGAGCAGAATATTAAAACGCGTGGGATATTTCGGAGTTGTATATTTCATTATTTATTTCCGCTGGATGTCCGGATTGAAGAAGCTGCAGGAGTTTTTGGCAGCGTTGCTGGTATTGCCTCTGGTTTCGCATCAGTCACTTCCACAGTCACCGGTATCCATTTGCTGATAATGGCGCGAAGCATGCCATTTTTTTGCATGATATCCAGTTGTTGATTGACGGATTGCAATAGCACGGCATTATCTTTTTTGACAGCCCAGCCCAATTGTTCATCCGTCAGTGCTGTATTCAGGCTCATCAGATCCTGCTTGTCTTTATCCGTCGATAGCGACCAGCTGGTGGCGGCATCATGTAAAAAGAAATCTACTTTTCCACTTTTCAGCAGGGTAAATGCCTCATCGGAAGAATCGCAGTGCGTGACACTGGCATTTGGCAGACTTTTAGCGGCAAAGTCTTCGCTAGTGGTGTGCTTCTGCACGGCAACGCGTGCATCCGGACGAAACATTGCGCCTTTAAAACCAAAACGCCCGGCATCGGCAAAACGAATAATGGCCATTTGGCCAGCGTGGAGATAAGGCTTGCTGAAACTGACTTTTTCGCTGCGTTCAGGCGTGATGGTCATGCCTGACATGATGATATCAATTTCACCTGCTTGCAGTGCCGGTATGAGTTGGTTGAAGCTTTTCTCAACAAACTCGGGTTTCCGGCCGAGTTTTTGGCCGAGTACTTCGGCGGCAGCCACATCAATGCCGGTTAATTGGCCGTGATCTTTATAAGCCAGTGGTGGGTAATCAGGAGAGAGTCCAATGCGGAGTGGTTCTTTAGCCGTAGCAGTAAAAGCAAAGGTGAGGCAGCTGGCGAGCAGTAAGAATCGGGCTAGTTGGCGCATGGTTTGTCCTACCTTCAATGGTTGAGATGGCAACATGATAACTGTTCTGACCAGAGTGGCGAAGCCACACTGATGAAATGTCAGGGGGATATCAGCAGAAGCGTCTTGTAGAGCAGTGACGCTCCCATGGTGAGTGACAAGACTTCGAAACAACGCTTCACCACCCGATTACCCTTGGCAATGGCCAGATGCGCGCCGATATAGCCACCTGCTACAGAGCCTGTGAGCAGAGCCGGTAACCATAGCCAGGCAATTTGCCCCTGCAGACCCAGCGTGACAGCACCGGTGGCATTCCAGAATAAGCCCACCAGAATCAGCGTGTAGGCCACAGCACGGCTGTAATCAAAGCCAAACCAGCGCACCAGCCACATAGTGACAAACAAACCCGTGCCCGATGTGAGGGAGCCATTCAGGAAACCGATAGCAAACAACACGCTGCCGCCAATAATGAAACCGGTGCGATCACGGCGTGCATGGCTGTTATCGCCCAATGAAGGATTCATCATCGAATACACGCCAAGACCAACAGTCAGTAAGCCGAGCAGTAATGTGCAAAGAAAAGCGGGAATAGCCAACACTACATGTGCACCGAGTACAACACCAGGTAGCCCGCAGGCGAGGATAAAGCTGGCAAAACGCCAGTCCAGAGCCTTTTCACGTGCGTGACGCAGGGTGGCACCAACACCCAATGCGACGCTGGCGACTTTGTGTGTCGCGAGTGCGAGTGGGAAGGGTAAGCCGAGCAGGATGAGCACCGGTAATTGCACGAGGCCAGCGCCGCCGCCAGCCAGTGCGGATAGTAAATTGGCAATCAGTGCAGCGGTGAATAGTGCTAGCTGCAGCGCAATGTCATTCAACATGAAAGATCAGAAAAATCGCATGGACAGATCAATTGCCCGGCAATGTTTGGTCAAGCCACCAATCGAAATAAAATCCACGCCGGTATCGGCAATGGCACGCAGGTTTTCATCGCTGATGCCGCCGGATGCTTCCAGTTTTGCGCGTTTTGCGGTGAGTTTTACCGCTTTCACCATATCATCAAGCGAGAAATCATCGAGCATGATGACTTCACAGCCAGCAGTGAGAGCAGCATCCAGCTCATCGAAATTTTCGACTTCTACTTCCACGGGTTTGCCGGACGATTGCATCCGAGCTTGTTGTACCGCGGCAGCTATGCCGCCACAAGCCGCAATATGGTTTTCCTTGATCAGGAAAGCGTCATACAAACCGATACGGTGGTTGTGGCAGCCGCCGATAGTTACCGCATATTTTTGTGCGGTGCGTAAACCAGGGATGGTTTTGCGTGTGTCGAGCAGGTGTACACCAGTATTGGCGACGAGATCTGCATAGTGGCGGCAGGTGGTGGCTGTACCGGATAATAATTGCAAAAAATTCAGTGCCGCACGTTCGGCGGTCAGCAAGCTACGCGCTGGTCCATGTAGCGTGAAGAGTGTGCGATCGCCCGAAACCTGTTCACCTTCGGTCACCAGCCATTCAATAAGGATACGGCTATCGACTTGCTTCATCACTTCATCCACCCAGGGTGTACCGCAGATGACGGCTGGTTCACGGGTGATGACGCGTGCCTGACCCATCTGGCCGGCGGGTATCAATTGTGCGGTGATGTCGCCGCTGCCGATATCTTCTGCCAATGCTGCGCGAACTTGCTGGATGATGTCGGTTTGCAGGTGTTGTATGCGATGCATGGTGTTATCAGGAGAGCTGTGGATGAGGCAGTATTGTTACAGATATGCCAACGCCGTGCATTCGGCGATGATATCGACCATGCCTGAATCCCTGACGCCGCAATACACCATCACACGCAGTCGTCGCCGCACCATTGCCATCCATGTGCACAGCGGCGCTGTTGATGTACGTGCGCCCATGCGCGCAGCACAGCGGGATATTGATGCTTTCGTCAAACAGAAAACGCCCTGGATACTGAAAATGCTGGCTGAGTGTCGTGAGCGTGACGTAGAAGTATTTCGTGTTGATGATGGCTGTAATATCAATGTGATGGATGAAACGCTTACTGTGCGTTGGCAATCTGCCAGACGGGGTGAAGTCCGACATGACGGCGATCAACTGTTCATTCGTGGAGGCGGGCTGGACAACGAAAAAGCACGCAGGTTGTTCCTGCGCTGGTTGGCAGATCAGGCCGAAGAAAAGCTGTTACCCATGGCGGAAAAATGTATTGTAGAGATGGGGTTGTCGCCGCGCCTGAGTGGATTTACCTTGCGCAATACCCGTACGTTATGGGGCCGGTGTTCGGCACGCGGTAATATCCTGTTCAACCCGCAAATCCTACTGGCTCCATTACCTGTGATTCATTATCTGATCGTGCATGAAGCAGCTCATTTGCGTCATATGAACCATTCACGTGAATTCTGGCTGCTAGTGGCCAGTCACTGCCCGGATTGGCAGCACAGCCGTCGATGGCTGAAAGATCATGGACATCGTTTGCAAGTGAAATAAAACCTATACAATACGCCCCTTCAATCTGCAGCTTACGGAATTGTTGTGGCAGAACAGCCTTTTATCGATATCAGGAACGTGGCCTTTGCTTATGGTGAACGCCAGATCCTGAAGAATATCAATCTCACTATCCCCAAGGGGAAGTTGATAGCCATTATGGGCGGCAGCGGTTGTGGTAAAACCACGCTGCTGCGTTTACTGTCTGGCCAGTATCGCCCACAACAGGGCCAGGTGTTGGTGGGTGGTCGGCGTGTCGACAAGATGGGCAGTAAAGAGTTGTATCAGTTCCGTCGCAGCATGGGCATGCTGTTCCAGTTTGGTGCTTTGTTTACAGACCTTTCTGTATTTGACAATGTTGCCTTTCCTTTGCGGGAAAATACCGATCTGCCGGAAAGTATTATTCGTGATCTGGTGATGATGAAATTGTCTGCTGTCGGTTTGCGCGGCACACAAGATATGAAAACAGCAGAGTTATCCGGTGGTATGGCGCGACGCATTGCGCTAGCGCGTGCCATTGCGCTTGATCCGGAACTGATGTTGTACGACGAACCGTTTACGGGGCTGGATCCTATTTCTCTTGGTGTGATTGCGCATCTGATCAAGAAGATCAATGTGGCGCTAGGCACCACTGCTATCATGGTGACGCACGATATTCATCATTCGCTGGAACTGGCAGATTATGTTTATTTCATGGCGGGTGGTGAGATCATTGCTTCAGGTACACCGCAGGAAGTACTCAATTCCTCTGATCCATGGGTATCGCAATTCGTGAAAGGCGCTGCAGATGGCCCAGTACAGTTTGCTTATCCTGCGTTAACGACGGTAGCACAGGATTTCGGGATATCTCATGGTTGAAAATATTGCGAATGTCTTGCGCGGATTGGGCGCCTGGACAATTAATGCACTGTGGAAACTGGGCTTTGCCAGCCGTTTCCTGATGGCCATCGTGTTGCAGTCTGGCCAGTTGTTCTTACGGCCGCAGTTGTTGATACGCGAAATATTTTTTTCCGGTGTGTTGTCGCTGATTATTATTATTGTGTCCGGTATTTTCGTGGGAATGGTACTGGCACTGCAGGGATATAACACGCTGGTGCGTTTTGGTTCTGCTGATGCGTTGGGCACGTTGGTCGCTTTGTCACTGTTGCGCGAATTGGGACCAGTATTGGCAGCACTCCTGTTTGCTAGTCGTTCGGGTTCTGCGATGACAGCCGAAATCGGTTTGATGAAAGCCACCGAACAGCTGGATGCCATGGCGGTGATGGGTGTTAACCCGATAGCACGGGTTATCGCGCCGCGCTTCTGGGCAGGTGTGTTGTCGCTGCCGGTATTGACGGCCTTGTTCAATGTTATGGGTATTATCGGCGGTTATTACGTTGGTGTGGTGATGATCGGTCTGGACGAAGGTTCCTACTGGGCACAGATGCAGAATGCAGTGGATATTTATGATGATGTGGCAAACGGTCTTATCAAGAGTGTGTTTTTCGGTATCGCTGTGACGCTGATAGCGGTATTTGAAGGTTATGATTCCGAGGCGACAGCTGCGGGTGTTTCATCGGCGACTACACGCACAGTAGTGACTTCAGCATTAGTCATTCTGGCCATGGACTTTGTCCTGACAGCCTTTATGTTTTAGCAAGCAGATGTTGATAAAAAGATTTCAGGGGTGATTGAAAAATGAAACGGCTAACAATTGATTTATGGGTGGGAATTTTTGTAGCAATAGGTTTGTTGTCGGTGGCATTCCTGTCGTTAAAAGTTGCCAATCTCACTAGCGCCAGCGGAGGGGAGACCTACAATGTCTATGCTGATTTTGACAATATCGGCGGTTTGAAGGTTAAGGCGCCGGTAAAATCATCCGGTGTTGTGGTTGGGCGTGTATCGAGTATTGAACTCAATAAACAGACGTATCAGGCGCATGTGACGCTTGCTATCAATACGCAGTATCAATTCAGCAGCGATGCCAGCGTTGAAATTCTTACTGCGGGTTTGCTGGGAGAGCAGTATATCGGTGTTACTCAGGGCGGCGACGAAACGGTCTTGAAGGAAGGAGGGCGCTTCACGCTTGTTTCTTCTGCGCTGGTGCTGGAACAGCTGATCGGAAAATTCATGACATCAATGGCAGAAAAACCTGCCGACAGTAAATAAGCTCAGGAGATATAACATGCAATTTTTGGTAACAATGAAGACACAATTTGTTAAATCGATACTGTTGGTGTGCTTGTTGGTTTTTGTGCCGTTGGTATCAGCGGAAGAAAATCCTACCAAACTGGTGCTGGATACATCCGAAAAAGTCCGCGCTATTCTGGTAAAAGAAAATGGCAGTAACGTAGAAGCGGTGCGTGTGGAAGTTCAACAGGTGCTGTACCCGCGATTTGATTTTACCCGCATGACGGCATTGGCGGTTGGCAAGCATTGGAAACAGGCGACACCAGAGCAGAAAGCGGCGTTGAGTGACGAGTTTCGTACGCTACTGACTCGCACCTATTTTTCTACCATGCTGCGTTACCGCGATGCGAAACTCCATATCAAGCCTGATCCCTTACTGGCCAATGAAGGCAAGGAAGCAACAGTAAACTCAGATGTTACCGTAGGCAATGCGCAGCAACCTGTGCAGATTGATTATGTGCTGTACCACACTGAAGAAGGTTGGAAAATTTTCAATGTCAGTGTAGAGGGCGCCAGTCTTGTCACCGTGTATCGCAACCAGTTTGGCGAAGAAGTGAACAAAGGCGGGATTGATGGTTTGATCCAGTCGCTGCATAACAAGAATACGGCGCCAGCCACCTGACAGGGTACTTTTGCAATGCTCGAATCCGTTTCAGGTAACCATTATCGCTTGCATGGCCATATTGATATGCAGACAAGCTCTGCGGTGCTGCGTGAGTTGATGGATTTACCGCGCACTGCTACTAGACTTAGTGGGCAGGAGTTGCTGTTGGACGTGAGCGCACTGGAATCGGCCGATTCATTATTGTTGGCTGCATTGCTGGATTTGCAGCGCGAGCTGGTGCAACACGGGAGTCGGTTGAAGGTGGTAGGTTTGTCAGAGAGTATACGTGGTTTGGCGCTGGTGTATGGCATTGAATCCCTGTTAAGCAATATGTTGGAAACATCAAAATGATTTCATATCAGAAAATATCGTCACTAGTACTACTATCGTTCCTGCTATCCGCTTGTGCTGGCGGTAATCCGCGCGATCCGCTGGAGCCTATGAACCGTGTCGTTTATAAATTTAATGACAAGGCGGATCAATATGTTATGAAACCGGTGGCTGAGGGCTACCGCTTTGTAACGCCACAGCCTGTGCGCAATAGTGTGAGCAATTTTTTTAATAATCTCGGTGATGCATCCAGCATGGTTAACTATTCATTGCAGGGCAAGCCTGAACCGGCTTTTTACAGCTTTGCGCGCTTTACCTTGAATTCCACGGTGGGCATATTGGGATTTTTTGACGTAACCGGTGAAAGTGAGCGCCGTTTTGCGGCAACAGGCTTTGGCGATACATTCGCTCGTTGGGGCTGGAAAAACAGCAGCTATCTGGTGCTGCCATTACTTGGCCCCTCCACGTTGCGCGATGGCACGGGCTATGCGGCAGGCGCCTTGTTCCAGAACAATGTGATTTATGGCAATCCGCATGATGATGCCATGCTGTTATCCAGTACGGTCAATGCAGTCAGTACCCGCGAGCAATTGCTTGGTCTGGAAGATACGGTCAATAATGCCGCGCTGGATCCTTATAGCTATGTCCGTGATGGTTGGCTGCAGATTCGAGCCAAATCTGCTGGAGATGATCCTGTGCAGTCTTCTGGCGACGATGTTGATATTGACGACCTGATGAAGTGACCCTAGCTAGCTCTTTGTTTGGTAAGGTTCTTCACTTATGCTGGCCTGACAAGAAACAGGCTCAGGCAAGCAGGAGATAGCTGACGATGGGCTCTACGGCAGAACAAACAGGCTCCTCTCCCCAACAGCAATTATTTGCCCAGACAAGCATTTATCTGCTTGATCATTTACGTAGTGTCTTCGAGTCGTGTGAAGCCTCTCTGCTAGAAGCAGGCGAACAGACAATGCTCTGTTGTGATCTTCGCCGTATCCGACGCACTTTTATTGACAACTACCTGAATCAATTGTGGTTGCGTTGTGAAAATCCTGCACGCGAGTGGATGATTGGTGGGGCTAGTAGCGCCGGCCACTCACGCACTCTGATTTATCTGACGCAAGCAGATCGGATAGTGCGCGAACTGTATCAAGAGCAGGCGGTCTCTGTAGGGCGATTAGCGGCAGTCTGGATTCAGCAAACAGGTCTTGCTTGTACCGTTTTTGATTGCCCATTTTCCCCACACACATTGACGCGGTTATTTTTTCTCTCGCTGCCAGATTTGCCCATGCCTTTGCGCATTCGTTACAAGCTGGCCACCGTTTTTGTTGCAATGTTGCCACGTTTTTCCCAGGCGCTGCAGCAAGCGATTTTTAATGTATTGCAACGTCGTGGTGTGCTGGTGGCCAGTCTTGTGCCAGCCGCTTTGCCGGAGTGGTGGGAGCCACTGGAAAAAGCGAAACAGCCTTCGGTTGCAGCACTGGCTCTGGTTGTACCACCACGTTCAGCCGAGCGCGTAGCAGAACTGGCCCATGAGGTGGCAACAGCTGCACTCGCTGGTGACCAGGCCAAGGTGCAATCGTTACTGGGGAGTCAGCGCCAGACTTCCTTGCTACCATGGTTGTCGCAACAAATTGGCAATGAGTCGAATCAGATGCCACCCGTTGCGCGTCAAATCTTGTCCCTGCTGTCTGGCCCCTTATTGTTAGCGTCGTGTGAAGAAGCTTTTTCGGATTCAGCACATCCTGCGCGACGGGTAATAGACGAGTGGCGTCTCTGGGCGCCAGGTTGGCAAGAGTGTCTGGGCATAGAAGGTGTTGTACCAGAACATTGCCGGGAATTATCCACGGCTCTGTCGGAATTGTTGTTACGAAAACCTGAAACGCAGATGTCTGGTTGGCAAGAATTGCTGGATTATTTATTAGAACTGCGCAAGCGTTTGCAGCAGGATATTTCAGCGGTGGTATCCAGCACCCGTTTGTCTCTGCAAGTCGTTGAAGTTCGCGTCGAAGTCGATGCTTTGCTAGCCGAACGTGCGGCTCTGGAACACTGGCCACAAGTGATCATTGATATTATTTATCACCATTGGTCTGCATTGTTGCTGGATATTCACTGGCGCGATGGAACAGCGTCAGATGCCTGGTTGCGGGCGATTGCTGTGGTGGATGAACTATTGGCTTCTGTGCAGCCAGGTATTGATCAGCAGACTCGCAAGAATTTAATGCAGCGCATCACGCCGTTATTACAAGGGTTGCGCAAAGGATTTGAGTCCATCGGTTGTGAGCGTCGCACAGTAGGTATTTTGTTAGACAGGTTGGAGCAAGTACATCTGGCATTGCTCAGGGGAAAAGATGCCGATCAACTGCCAGAACCCAGCGAATTGTGGCCTGAAGTTGCCAAGGCACCCATGCAGGATGAGCCATTTGAAGTGGGCAGTTGGTTGCAGCGAGATGATGGTTCCGTCTTGTCAGTAGAGTTTTCTGATGCATGGTGTACCGCGTTGAGAGATGCGCACAACGCTACTCTGGAATGTTGTGCAACGGCTGCATTGCAAGCCGATTTTTGTGAAGGCAATCTGGTTATTCTGCCGTCATCTGCCAGCTTGCTGCCTGTATTAGCATGATATTGCATTGGAGTGAGGCTGTATTAGTGTGATGGAACATGGTTTTCCTGCAGGCTGGATACAAGGTGTACGCTGGTTACAGTCGCCCAACTTCAATGTACGTCCGGCAAATACCACCATTGATCTGTTAGTGATTCACAATATCAGTTTGCCGCCCGGTCAATTTGGTGATGACAATTTTGGCAATAACAACGTGGATGCATTATTTTGCAACACACTGGATTGTGATGCTGATCCCTATTTTGATGCTCTGCGTGATCTGCGTGTATCGGCACATTTTTTTATCAGTCGCGCAGGGCGAGTCACGCAATATGTATCACTGGCTGATCGCGCCTGGCACGCCGGTGCATCTCAATGGAATGGCCGTGAACAATGCAATGATTTTTCTATCGGAATTGAGCTGGAAGGTACGGATGCACTAGCGTACACCGATGCCCAGTACACCGCACTCACTGGTCTCACACAAATACTGCAGCGACAGTATCCGGCGATAACATCTGAACGGATTGTTGGCCATAACGATATTGCGCCGGGACGCAAGACCGATCCGGGCGAGGCATTTGACTGGGTGCGTTTTCGTGCAATGCTGTGCGAGAATGTAAAAAATTAATTCTGAATATTGAATATGACAACACACGTTATCGACATCGAAGCCTTGCGTGCCGGCAATCGCCGGGCATTAGCAAAAGCTATTACGTTAATTGAAAGCAAGCGTGATGATCATCGCGCCCAGGCACAGCATATTCTGGAAGCAGTGCTGCCATATTCGGGTAACAGTGTGCGTATCGGTATTACCGGTGTGCCGGGTGTTGGCAAATCCACGTTTATCGAAGCGTTTGGTTTGTATCTGGTGAGTCTTGGGAAAAAAGTGGCGGTATTGGCCGTCGATCCGAGTTCGCCAGTAGCCGGCGGCAGTATTCTCGGCGATAAAACGCGCATGGAGGAATTGTCACGTTGCGATGAGGCGTTCATTCGTCCGTCGCCATCAGAAGGTGCGTTGGGTGGCGTCGCACACAAAACACGCGAAACCATGTTGCTATGTGAAGCAGCGGGCTATGACGTGATTATTGTCGAGACTGTTGGCGTCGGGCAATCAGAGTATGAAGTCGCCAGCATGGTGGATTTTTTCCTGGTGTTGATGTTGCCAAATGCCGGTGATGAATTGCAGGGCATCAAGCGCGGCATCATGGAGCTGGCAGATGGTCTTGTCGTGAACAAAGCGGATGGGGATGGCGCAGTATTTGCGGAGCAGACGCGCAACCATTACCAGAATGCATTGATGCTGATGAAACATCCGGATTACTGGCAGCCACGTGTGGAGTGTTGTTCTGCGCTACAAAACACTGCCATTGATAATGTCTGGACAATGATTGGTGATTATTGTTCGGCGAGTGAAGTAGCTGGTGAGTTTTCCGGCAAGCGTGCACGGCAGAATGTAGAGTGGATGAAAAAATTGCTGCATGAAATGATTGATCTGCGCTTACAGCAAAATCCGCAAGTGGCGGCGCGCTTGCCTGCGTTGCACGGTGAACTGGTTGCTGGCCGGATTACACCGTACCGCGCAGCACGCGAATTATTAGGTTTTTTATAATTAACTTTTCAATAATGCTTTCCAGTCGTAAGACGCATCGCCAATCACATGAAAAAACGGATTGAGGATGTCATCCTTGGTGTTGTAACGCATCACATCCAGTTTATCTGTCCACACCAATCCACCCGCTGCTTCAACAACGGCTTGTGCAGCAGCGGTATCCCATTCTGAAGTGAGTGCAAGGCGAGGATAAATATCCGCAGCGCCTTCTGCCACTAAACATAATTTCAATGAACTGCCCATATTTTTCAGTGTGACTTCACCAAGTGCAGCGCTGATTTTCGCAAGTAGTGCATCCACGGCATCGGCACCGTGTGAGCGGCTGGCGACAACAGCCACTGCGTCACCATTGTGTACATTGATTTTGCGAGTATGGATCGCAGTTTTCTGGCCTTTCTCGTATTTGAATGCGCCGCCACCTTTCACGCCGCTGTAACTGATATCCAGTGCTGGCACATGCACTACACCCAATACCGGCTCACCGTTTTCAATCAATGCAATATTCACCGTGAATTCACCGTTGCGTTTGATGAATTCTTTCGTGCCGTCGAGTGGATCAATAATCCAGTAACGATTCCAGTTTTTGCGTACTTCCCAGCTCGGCAATTCGCCTTCTTCCGACAGCACCGGCACACCATCCAGCAGCGCCAGCAAACCGGGTTCCAGTACCTTGTGTGCATTCAGGTCGGCTTGGGTCAGCGGTGAGTTGTCTGCCTTCATATCCACGTTGAAATCAGCGGTGCTGTATACAGCCATGATGGCATCGCCAGCAACACGGGCGAGGGTGAGGGCTTGTGGGAGTAGGGAGGCGTACATGGCAGATTCCGTGGTGTTATGTTTGAAAGAGCAGAACTATAGCAGAGCACGGGTGCCGGGCGGGATGCGGTTGTTGCGGGTGGTCGGCAGTGTTATGGTTGATACACAAAGAAAAACAATTAAGGATGATGATTTTGCGCCTTTCTATAGCTAGTGCTTCTTCCCCTGTTTTCCGACGTTTGCTGGCAATGGTATTGCTGTGCCTGAGTTCGGGTGCTTTCGCGGCAACGAGTGTTGGTAAGGATAGTGCTGCGGCTTACTATTGCCCCCCCGATGGTTGGTTTGGTCCATACGTGCTCCATCTGAGCTGTTGGGTTTCCGGTAATTCTCTCCAATGCTATAGCGTGATCGGCGAAGGTACTTGCGGTCCAGGTGTAAACACTCCGGTGCAAACATCACCTGACGGCCTGCCGTTTACTTCAGTCGCTTTTCGTTCTTCTACGTGGGAGACAGGGGACTCTCAAACTTTATGCACAACGGGTGGAGCTGATGGTTCTGTGCGTGAATGTTTTGTTGTGAATCCCGTTTCTCCAACATCGCTGATTTATGTAGGTGCGGATCCTGATAACGACTTTGTTGGCAGTAATTCTGATAAGTGCCCCGCGGACTACAATCCTGATCAGTTGAACACAGATGGCGATGCACAGGGCAATGCATGTGATACCGATGATGATAACGATGGTTTGCCTGATGTCATTGATAACTGCCCGGTGAATGCAAATGTTGATCAAGCCGACGAGGATCTCGATGGTATTGGTGACAAATGTGATGGTGATGCTCCCGGTAAAACAGATATTGGTTTCAACGCTGGCTCGATCGTGAATAGCAGCTCTTCTATAGCTCCATTAGCGGATGGCAAAATATTACTCGGTGGAACATCCAGCGGTTTGGTACGCCTCAATAGTAACGGCTCGCTGGATTCCAGTTTTAATCCAAGCAGCGGTGGTGTGAGGGTAGTGTTACAACCTGACGGTCAGATACTGATTTATGGCAGTTTCACCGCAGTGAATGGCGTGCCTCGTCAGTCTGTTGCACGCCTCAGTAGTGACGGACTGTTGAATGCAGGTTTTAACCCGGAAATAGATGCTGCTGTTGACGGTGCTTTATTGCAGCCCGACGGCAAGATATTGATCTTTGGGCAATTTACCATGGTGAATGGTGTGGCTCGCAGCCAGATTGCGCGCCTGAACAACGATGGTTCACTGGATGCCGGTTTTGCCTCTGGAATAGCGATAGACAATGTTGTGTATGCTCAAACGCTGCAATCTGATGGAAAAATATTAATCGCCGGGCAATTCACCACAGTAAATGGCGTGGCTCGCCGGTCTATTGCTCGCTTTAACAGTGATGGCTCGCTGGATGCCAGCTTTGATGCTGGAATGGAGATAGGTGGCGGTTATAACGGCAACATAAACACTATAGCTCTCCAATCTGACGGCAAGATACTGATCAGTGGAACTTTCACCAAGGTGAATGGTATAGCTCGCAAAAATATTGCGCGTCTCAATAATGATGGCTCCTTAGATACTGGTTTTGATCTGGATGCTAGTTTGAATATTAATGCTAACGCTTTAGCTTACCAAGCGGATGGAAAAATACTGGTAGGAGGACAGAATAACTTTGGCAATCACTATGCATTGTTGTTGCGCCTCAACAACGATGGCTCGATAGATACTGGCTTCAAAACTGATATGGTACCAGGTGATCCAGAGGTTATTTATGAGAATGTTTATTCCATAGCCATTCAGGCTGATGGTAAAACTCTTATTGGAGGGAATTTTACTTATCCAAATGGTGTTTATCGTCAGAGAATTGCAAGGATTTACACTGGTGATGCCGATGGTGATGGCATTCAAAATGCAGCCGATAACTGCACTGTCATTGCAAATGCATTACAGAATGATACTGATGCCGATGGATTAGGCGATGCTTGCGACACTGAGTCAAACGACATGGATGGTGATGGAGTAGATATCAGTACTGATAACTGCCCGTTGGTTTCAAACGCAGACCAGCTAAACACCGATGGTGATGCACAAGGTAATGCGTGCGACACCGACGATGATAACGACGGTGTAGCTGATGTAAGTGATGCGTTTCCTTTTGATGCAACTGAATCGGCTGATACAGACGGTGATGGAATTGGCAACAATGCAGATACTACTCCAAACGGTGATGCTGACAGTGATGGCGTTGATAACAATGCAGATAACTGCCCATTGGTTTCAAACGCTGACCAATTAAATACCGATGGTGACGCGCTAGGCAATGCCTGTGATGCTGGTAGTCTGACCGGTATTAGCAAGATTGGCCCAATCGAGAGTTGTATGGCCTTTGATCTTGATTATTCGCAAGGAGTTAGCTGCTCTGTATCTGGAAATACGTTGACATGCAGAAAGTTCCAAACTCCTCTTTGCTATGTCAATTATGGAGCCTATGAGGCTTCAAAAATATCGTCTGACGGGTTGCCGTTTACTTCAGTAGCTTTTCGCAATCTGGAATGGAACTGGAGTACTGACTTGTGTACAACAGGTGGAGTTTCTGGTTCTGTTCGTGAATGTTTTACTTTCTTCCCCGGTGACCCAGTAGAACTGCACAGTACAGGAACGGATGCTGATGGTGACTATGTTGGTAGCAATGTAGATAACTGTCCTGCTCTTGCGAATCCAACACAAGCTGACGCGAATGGCGATGGCATTGGTGATGCTTGTGATCCAACTTTTAGTATTGATGCAGATGGTGATGGTATTGGTAACGGAATAGATAATTGTCCTGCTTTTGCAGATCCTGCACAAACCGATACAGATGGGGATGGATTAGGTAATGGGTGCGATACCACACCGTATGGTGATACAGATGGTGATGGTGTTGATAACAACACGGATAACTGCCCAACTGTTTCCAACGCAGCACAAACTGATACAGATCATGACGGAATTGGCGATGCTTGTGACGTTGCTCCGTTGGGGTTGGATAGTGATGGTGACAGTGTTGCCGATAACAGTTATACCCTGTACTCAACATCGTTTGATGCGGCTGGAAATATTGCCGGTCCGGAATGGACATTAAATGGCGTTTCTTTCTCGATCGCATATCCCCTGGATGCAGGTGGGTTCATGCCAGATCGCACTGGAGGAAAGGCTTTAGCTAATGTGAGCTGTGGTGGTTCTTGTTCACTCTCTACACATACGGCGACACTGACGTATTCATTGCCATATGCCGCCAATATCAGTTTTTGGGCAATATCAACGCAAACAATGGATAACAGTCTTTCATTTTTTGTAGACAATGTTGCTACAGGAACCATTACGCTGAATAACCAATACGCTTATACACGCGTGACAGTGCCTGTTGTAGCAGGCAGTCACACATTCAAGTGGACAACGCCAACAGATACTCCACGGCTATTTGTTGATGATGTCAGCATTACAACACCAAAAGACAACTGCAAATCTATTTCCAATCCATCACAAGTGGATACAGATCATGATGGCATTGGTGATGCCTGTGATGGTGATGACGATAATGATGGTGTTGCAGATACTTCCGATGCATTTCCTCTTGATGCAACTGAATCGGTTGATACAGATAGCGATGGTATTGGTAACAACGCGGATACCACGCCAAACGGCGATACAGACAATGATGGTGTTGATAACAGCGTAGACAACTGCGTTTCTGTTTCAAACTCAAACCAGCTAAACACCGATGGTGATTTCCAAGGCGACGCCTGCGATGCGCTACCCAATAATGCAGATTTTTTATTGGAAAAAAATGGCGCTGCAAAATCTGAACAGCTGGGCAGCAGTGTCGCGCTGGCTGATATGAACAATGACGGCGTGGTGGATTTACTGGTTGGCTCACCAATGGCCAATTTTTTAAGTAGCGGAAAAGTGCTGAAAAAAGCGGGCAGGATCCAGATCGTTTCTGGCAAAAATAATACTGTCATCCGCACCATTAATGGCACTGCTGCAAACCAACAACTTGGTACAGCCATCGCAGTAGTGCCGGATCAGAATAACGACGGTGTGCTGGACATTGCAGTAGGTGATCCATTGGCTGATGTGACGAAGCTGGCACCCACCGGTTTTCTGGCCATGAAAGACGCAGGCCGCGTACTGCTGTATTCCGGTAGTGATGGACGCATGTTGCGCATATTGGCTGAAGGTGAACATGCAGGCGATCATTTTGGTACAGCTGTTGCAGCAGGCGATGTGAATGGTGATAGTAAAGTGGATCTGGTTGTCGGCGCACCGTTGAGTGATGCAGCAGTAAAAGATGCCGGGCAAGTCTCAGTGTTTAACGGCATCAGCAAAAAACTTTTGTATACACGTAATGGCGAACAAGCAGGTGAACATTTTGGCTCGGCCGTCGCGGCAGCTAACGGCCATCTGTTTGCGGGTTCGCCGCAGCTTGATGTTGGAGCCATAAAAGATGCAGGCCGTGTTTCAATCTTCAATAGCAACGAAGGCAGTAGTGCAGCGTTGTTGACGATGGATGGTGATGCAAAAGGAAATAACCTGGGTGCAGCTGTTACAGCAGCAAATGATGACTGGGCAGTGGGTATTCCATTTGCCGATATCATAGGTGGAGGTAGAAATGCAGGCATGGTCGCGATGTTTTCCGGTTTGAACACAATACGCACTGCAACTTTAACTGGTGGTGTCATTGGTGATAACTTCGGTAGCGCACTGAATATGCAAGGTGACGTGGATAAGGACGGCGTTAATGACATTGCCATTGGCGCCAACCGCTTTGACACAATGGCTGGTAAGGACGCGGGCAGGGTGCAAGTGTTGAGTGGGGCAGGGTTGTAGCGACCCTGATCCCGTATAATGCCCCCATAACAGGGGGCAAGCGTATGTCTGGCAATACATTCGGCAAGTTATTCACGGTCACGACCTTTGGCGAGAGCCACGGTCCTGCGCTCGGCTGCATCATCGATGGCTGCCCTCCGGGAATGGCGCTGTGTGAAGCCGACCTGCAAATAGATCTGGATCGCCGCAAGCCTGGCACCTCGCGCTACACCACCCAGCGCAAGGAAGAGGATGCCGTGCGCATCCTGTCCGGTGTATTCGAGGGAAAAACCACAGGCACTCCAATCGGCTTGTTGATCGAGAATACTGACCAGCGCTCGAAAGATTACGGCAATATCAAAGACACGTTCCGCCCGGCGCATGCCGATTACACCTACACACAAAAATACGGTTTCCGTGATTACCGTGGTGGTGGCCGTTCATCTGCGCGTGAAACAGCAATGCGTGTAGCTGCCGGTGCTATCGCCAAAAAATATTTGCTGGAACGTTACGGTGTGACTGTGCGTGGTTACTTGAGCCAACTCGGCCCGATACCTGTGGATTTCAAACAATGGGAATCAGTGGAGCAAAATGCGTTTTTCAGTCCCGATCCAGATAAGGTTTCTGAACTGGAAGCGTATATGCAAAAACTGATCAAGGATGGTGATTCTGTTGGTGCAAAAATTACTGTGATAGCGGAAGGGTTGCCGCCAGGTTGGGGTGAGCCGATTTTTGATCGATTGGATGCGGATATCGCACACGGCATGATGAGTATCAATGCGGTGAAAGGTGTGGAAATCGGTGCCGGTTTTGCATCGGTGGTGCAGCGTGGTTCTGAACACCGTGATGAAATTACACCGCAAGGTTTTCTCTCCAACAATGCAGGTGGCATTCTTGGTGGTATTTCCAGTGGGCAGGATATCGTGGTGAATATTGCGCTGAAACCGACATCCAGTTTGCATTTGCCGGGGCAGAGCATTGATACACAAGGCAACCCGATAGAGGTAGTCACTAAAGGCAGACATGATCCCTGTGTCGGTATCCGTGCCACACCGATTGCGGAAGCCATGTTGGCGTTAGTATTGATGGATCATGCCTTGCGTCATCGAGCACAAAATGCCGATGTGGTGATGCCGGTTCCTGTTGTAGCTGCGCGCGCGCCAGAATAATCCTGCATGAAAGCCGGCATTTACTGGCGCCTGTCCGGTTTCTATTTTTTTTATTTCATTGTGCTCGGCACCATGGTGCCGTATCTGCCACTGTATCTGCAAAGTCTCGGGCTGGATGCCTGGCATATCGGTTTACTGACATCGGTGATGGTTGGTACCAAAATTGTTGCTCCGAATGTCTGGGGGTGGTTGGCGGATCACACCGGCAAACGCATGGCTGTTATTCGTTTTGGCTGTTTGATGGCAGTGAGTTGTTTCTCGCTGATTTTTGGCTGGGAAAACAGTATTCCATTGCTGGCGCTGATTATTTTTCTGTACAGCTTTTTCTGGAATGCAGTACTCGCACAATTTGAAGCTGTCACTCTGGTGTATCTCGGGGCGCAGCCTGAGCGTTATAGCCGTGTGCGTTTGTGGGGTTCCATCGGTTTTATTACAGCGGTTTCACTGTTTGGCTGGTTATTTGATTATGTGCCGCTGTCGGTTTTTCCGATCCTGGTGGCATTGGGTTTACTGACTATTTTCCTGAGTAGCTGGATGGTGACTGATCCGGCGCCCGCTGCACATCAAATCACATTAGATACTGGTGACAGTTTTCTGCAGCGTCTTTGCCAGCCGCAGATGATGATATTTTTCAGTGTTTGTTTCCTGATGGTGCTATCGCACGGCCCTTACTACACGTTTTTCAGTTTGTTGATGGCTCAATATAATTATTCTCATACAGCCATTGGTTTGTTATGGAGTCTGGGTGTTGTAGCAGAGGTGATATTGTTCTGGTTTATGCACCGCCTGTTGCCAGACTGGGGTGTACGTAATATGTTGCTGGTCAGTCTGGTTGCTACTACATTGCGTTGGTTATTGCTGGCGTGGTTTCCGCAATTTATTTCGGTAATGTTGTTTGCGCAGTGCTTGCACGCATTCAGTTTTGCCGGTTTCCACGCGGCGGCAATTGAAACTGTACGGCGTTTATTTTCTACGCAGCAATCAGGTAAGGCGCAGGCTTTTTATAGCGCAGTGGGTTACGGTGCCGGCAATGCGCTGGGTGCGCTGGGTAGTGGGGCGTTGTGGCAAATCAGCTCATCATTGCCGTTTATCTGTTCGGCGCTGATATGTCTGCTCGCCGTTGTGTTGGTATGGCGATACCTGCCGGCTGTATTTTTCACAGAATAAATTTCATTTCTGCTAACTGTATTGGCCAGGGTCTACGGCAAACAGTTTGCTGCGCATACTCTTGCGATAATCTTGTGGTGTAACAGTAAAAGCATTGCGAAATAAACGGGAGAAGTGGCTACTGTCCGTATATCCTACTTTTTCAGAGACTTCTGCAATGCTCAGGTTGCTGTTGCCGAGTAAATCCCTGCCTTCTTCCACCCGCAACCCCTGTAAGTACCGCAGCGGCGTCTTGCCTGTTGCTGCAAGAAACCGGCGGTTAAAATTCCGTAAACTCATACCGAACTGTTGTGCGACTTCATTCAGTTGCACTGGCTGTGCATGATGTTGGTGTAGCCACAGTTGTATCTGGATAATATCTTCATCGTGATGGCGTTCGCTATCATCTTCCCGATACGTCACATGGTCATAAGATTTTCGCGCTTCGTGCGAAAAATGCCGCTCGACATGCGATGCAATACTGCTGCCGTAAAAATGGCGGATGAAATGCACGGTGAGATCAGCCAGTGCATTGATGGATGCCGCGCAATATAAATTGCCAGCGCGTGTAATCAGGTATTGCGGTTTCAGATCCACCGATGGGTACAGTGCCGCAAACTGGTCGAGATAAAACCAGTGTGTAGTGGCGGGGCGCTGATCCAGTAGGTCGCTTGCTGCAAGAAAGCAGACGCCAGTAGCCGCCGCGCCAATCAGTGCTCCACCTGCGTGTTGTTGCTGCAGCCATGGCAGCAGCGCCTCGTGTTGCCGGATCACGGTTTGTGGGTTGCGCCACAGCGCAGGCAGAAAGACCAGATCGTACTGCTGCTGATCAATACCGCTATCCGCATGGAGTGGCAGGCCGCTGCGACTGGCAAAGGGCCCGGAACGCGTTGCAACAAAGGATATATCGGGCAGGGCTTTGCGTTGTCTTGCTAATGCGAGGTCGGCTGCGGCGCGCAGCATTTCCGCAGGAAGAACGACGCTGGTCGCCAGAATCTGTTCGTAGAGGACAAAGGCGATTTTCATGGTTTCACTGTATTTGAAAAGTCGACAAGATGGCCAGAATGGCTACATCCATGGCCATTTTGGCTCTTATTATTTGGTCAAACAAGACTAGACTGACAACATTCTATTATCTCGGTTGATTGTTATGTCTTTGTTACCGGTTATTGTTGGATTTGGTGGTATCAACGCTGCTGGCCGTGCCTCTTCACATCATGCCTACCGTCGTATGGTGCTGGATAGCCTTCCGGGCGCAGCACGTCAGGAGACCCTCACGGGTTTGGCTACACTCATGAATCTCGCCACTTATAACGCTGACAGCAGCTATGGCGACGGCAATTTTCTCGATGTCAGTGGTTCCCATTATTCTGCCGCAGATCTGGCCAGCAGCTTTGCCGATGAAGTGATTGCAGGTTCGCTCATCCGCCGTATCGAGCCTTCTTTTTTTCCAGTAGATGCAGCTCCCTGGCAAAAAAGCATGCCGATGGCGGTAGCCGATGCTCCGATTACCTTTGTCACGCAGGATCGTAATTTGCCTGAGCCGGTGCCAGCCGGTTGGCGAGTGACGCCGCTGGAAGGCAAGCAAGTCAGAGTGGAAATTCTTGATGGTTGTGATGTGCTGGTGCCTAGCCAGCGCAAATTTCCTGTACAAGCTGCAGGCATGTTGCCCACAGGTTTTGATCCCGGCTCGTTGTATAGCTCGCGCAATCATCCGCGTGGTTTGCAGATGACGGTATATGCGGCATCCGATGCGGTAAACAGCATGGGCATCAGCTGGGCTGATGTGATGAAAAAAGTATCGCCGGATCAAGTGGCTGTGTATGCGGGCAGTGCAATGAGTCAACTGGATTACAACGGTTCCGGCGGCATGATGCAGGCGCGTCTTGCTGGTAAACGCGTGACATCCAAACAATGCGCGCTGGGTTTTTGTGAAATGCCCGCCGATTTTGTGAATGCGTATATTCTCGGTTCTGTCGGTAGTACCGGCACTGCTGCTGGTGCTTGCGCAACATTTTTATATAACTTGCGCATGGGTGTGGACGATATTAAAAGTGGTCGCCGTCGTGTGGTGATGGTGGGAACCAGTGAAGCGCCGATTACCCCGGAAATTGCTGATGGTTATGATGCGATGGGTGCCTTGGCTACTGATGAAGGTCTGAAAAAAATTGATGGTACTGCGACAGCCGATCATCGCCGTGCCAGTCGCCCGTTCGGTGAAAACTGCGGATTTACGCTAGCTGAATCATCGCAATTTATTATCCTGATGGATGATGCATTGGCATTGCAAATGGGAGCAACGATTTACGGCGCAATCGGCAATATTTTTGTGAATGCGGATGGCCACAAAAAATCGATTTCTGCACCGGGTGCTGGTAACTACATCACCATGGCAAAGGCACTGGCAGCTGCTCGTGCATTATTGGGTGATGAGGCGGTTGCACGCCGCAGTTTCGTGCAGGCGCACGGTTCCAGTACGCCACAAAATCGTGTGACGGAATCGCATATTCTCAACGAAGCAGCAAAAGCGTTTGGTATGGAAAAATGGCCAGTCGCTGCGATGAAAGCGTATGTAGGCCATTCTATCGGCAGTGCTGCAGGCGACCAGATCACGGCATCACTGGGTGTCTGGCAATACGGTCTGATTCCCGGCATCAAGACAATCGATAAACCGGCAGATGATGTGCATCGCTCGAATTTGCATATCGATAATCGTGATCTGGACGTAGGTCGTGAGGGCATGGATATCGCAGTCATCAATGCGAAAGGTTTTGGTGGTAACAATGCTACTGCCACTATTCTTGCGCCGCATGTTGTGAAGAAAATGCTGGGTAAAAAACACGGTGGTCAATCCATGGCGGCATGGAGTAAAGCTAACGAAGCTGTGGGTGAGCGTGCGCAGCAATATGATAAAGAGGCCGTGCGCGGCACAGCCAAACCTATCTATTTATTTGATCACAATGTTATTCCATGTGATGAAATTGCCATCAGCAAGGATTCGGTAAAAATTCCCGGATTTCCTGATGCGATTGCATTGCCAACTGAAATTGATTATCCGGATATGGTCTGACGATGAACATTATTAATACCGCTATTCTGTTACTGATTACGCTGCTGGTAGTACCCGCCGTAAGTTACTTTACTGGTGTAGCGCTGGGGCCGGTGGAGTGGCAGGCTTTAAAGATGGTATCCGGTTTGATGTTGGCGGCTGCGCTGTTGTGTTTTGTGGTGGGCGAGCTGACCAATAATGTCAGTCAGGTCGACAAGCTCTGGAGTTTATTGCCGATTGCTTATGCCTGGATAGTGGCGTACTACGGTGAATATTCATCACGACTGGTGTTGATGGCTGTGATGGTGACGTTATGGGGAGCACGCCTGACTTACAACTTCTCCCGGCATGGCGCGTACCAATGGAAATTCTGGCAAGGCCATGAAGATTATCGTTGGGGTGTATTAAAACAGCGGCCGGAATTCCAACCTGCATGGCGCTGGACAGCATTCAACGGCTTGTTTATTTCAGGTTACCAGAATGTCCTGATTCTATTGTTTACCTTGCCCACTATTGTTGCCCTGCAAAATGTGCAGAGCCCATTAGCTTTGCTGGATATTGTGGCAGCTGTGTTGATGATGTTTTTTCTGGTATTTGAAACCATTGCAGACCAACAACAATGGAATTACCAGAGCCGGAAATATGCGCAGATCAAATCCGGTAAACCATTGGATATTGATTGCCAGAAAGGGTTTCTTGATCAGGGACTCTGGAAATATTCCCGCCATCCCAATTATTTTGCAGAACAGAGTATCTGGTTCTGTTTTTATCTGTTCAGTGTGTCAGCTTCAGGACACTGGTTGAACTGGAGTATCACCGGTTGTTTGTTATTGATGGTGATGTTTCAAGGGAGTGCCGGTTTCGGTGAAGAAACCAGCGCAGCGAAGTACCCGGATTATGCACAGTATCAGCAGCGGGTGTCGCGACTCATTCCCTGGAAGTGGTGGTAATAATTTTTTTTTCCTGGAGCCAGTCGCTAATGGCGGCAATGGCATCCCGTGATTCTTGCAAGCGTGAATAAAAAGCATGCCAGACATGGATCATATCCGGCCATTCCTGCAAGGTAACATCTGCACCGTGGGTACGCGCTTTTTCCGCAAAGCGACGCGAATCATCCA
The DNA here is from genome assembly GCA_035456205.1 of Pseudomonadales bacterium. Lineage (GTDB taxonomy): Bacteria > Pseudomonadota > Gammaproteobacteria > Pseudomonadales > UBA7239 > UBA7239. Next base: position 19,621 of record DATIDQ010000055.1, on the reverse strand, counting down.
GTAACGTTTCTGCAGTGCCAACCTGTAACAGTATCGGCGGCAAATCTGCGAGGCTTTCTGCATACAGTGGCGATACCAGCGGGTTTTTCAGGTTATCTTTGCCGGCATAGGATGTCGCCATCATTAATAAACCGCCGCGATTGCCGGATGGATCTTTCGGCTTGTTGATTTCAAATGTATTGCCTTCGCAGGCGAAATCCAGCCAGGCAGACAAACCCAATAATGCGGCAGGTGCAGGTAATCCCAGATCACGAATTTGTAACGCTAATGCAAAGGCGAGGCTCGCGCCGCCAGAATCACCACTGATAATAATATTTTCACTTCTGATTGATTTAAGCAGGAAGCGGTAGACAGTAAGGGCGTCATCCAATGCGCAAGGAAACTTGTTTTCCGGCGCCAGTCGAAAATTGAATGTGATGGTGCGTACATTACAGGCGTTTGCCAATTGTGCAGCGAGTGGGCGGTGAGACAGGGTTGAGCCAACGGCGTAACCACCGCCATGACAGTGCAGGATGATTTTTTTGTCTTCGCTATTTGTGCCGAGAAAAACAGTTTCAGCATGAATGCCATCAGCATCAAAAGGTACAAAATGTGTATCTGGCGGGTATTCAGCATTTTCCCAGCCGCTATCCATAAATTTGCGGTTGCCTTCCAATCCCCGTTTTTCCTGTTTGATGGCGCGAAACTCTGCGCGAATCTGGTCGAGGATTTGTTGGCTATTATTCATATTGTTTTTTCCTCATGCGACTTTCTTTTTAGCGTCTTTCTTTTTAAAAGGATTCCGCTTTCCATGTGGTGCGTGTAAGGAAACTGATCAAACAACGCTGTGCGAATGATGGTATGGGTGTCGCACAAGCTGTGCAAATTCGCGGCCAGTGTATCCGGATTGCAGGAAATATAGATGATATGGTCAAAACGCTGGATCAGATTGACAGTGTCCGGATCGAGGCCTGCACGTGGCGGGTCAACCAGTACGGTTGTAAATCGGTAGTCGGACAGATTGATGTGTGCGAGGCGCCGGAAAGGGCGTACACCATTCAATGCTTGCGTGAGTTCTTCGCTGGATAATCTTGCCAGCGCGATATTGTTACAGTGATTCGCCGTAACGTTATGCTGTAGCGCATTGACGGAAGACTTTGACACTTCTGTTGCCAACACTTTTTCAAACTGGTGTGACAGGGGCAGAGTAAAATTGCCATTGCCGCAATACAGTTCCAGTAAGTCACCGCCGATTCCTTTCGTGCATTCTGCGGCCCATGTCAGCATCTGTTGATTGACGACGGCATTAGGTTGGCTGAAGGCGGTTTCCGGTTGCCTTTGCGAAAATACTTCGCCGTCAACGGTGAAATTCTCGGTGACATAATCGCAGCCTATTACAATCTTCTTGCCGCGACTGCGGCCGATTATGGAGCAACCCAGTTTTTCTTGCAGTGATGTGGCAAGCGCTTTCCAGGTTTCATCCAGTTGGCGGTGATAGATCAACGTAATCACGGCATCGTCTGTGGTTGCAGCAAGAAATTCCACCTGAAACAGTTTCTTGCGTAGGGCATCCTGTTGTTTCAGTTCAGCTAGCAGAGCAGGCATGAGCGCATTGATGCGTTGGCAGGCAACCGGAAACTGCTCAATGCGGATAATGCTGCTATCTGTATCTGTCATGGCATAGAAGCAATCGCCATCGTCGCGCCAGAACTTGAATTCGGCACGCATGCGGTAGTGGGAAGCTGGTGATGGGAAAACCGCTGGTGTTGGTGCAGAAAATGGCAGCAGTAAAGTATTGAGCCGCGACACTTTTTCGTCGAGCTGTGCTGAATAATTCTCAGTTTGCATGACAAGCATTCATATTACAGACGTTGCAAGTTACGGGCTTGCCACCACTGTGAGGCCAGTGCGTAGGCGCTATCTTGATCCGGCGCCCGCTGCATAGCGCGTAATGCCAGCGCTGTGGTGCCTATCACAGCTTCGGTGGCGTAATCCTGCTGCAATTCATTGCGCCAGATCGCACGGAGTATTTCAGGAGAGATGTCTTCTTCAGCAGGTTGCGGTGATCCAAAGTATCTTGGCCAGTCTTCGCGTTGTTTTTCGTTGTCATGGATCAGGTACAGTTTGCAGTCTGCATCCGGGCGACGTTCAAACTCACCGCCATCACCCTTGATCACCAATGCATTTTTTTGTCCGAGAAGAAAAGCTGCCTGTTGATGGTTTTCGGCATAAGCTGGGTGAAAAATACTTTGCAGAGAATTGGGGGCAGATAACGGATTAACCAGCCTGATAAGAGTATGCACAGGTGAGCGCAAACCAAATGTGTTGCGCAAGTCGATCAGTTCCTGCATGCGAGGGCACCAGTTTTTCAAGTGAAAAAAACATAGGCGATTTTTATCCAGTGCAGCACTGACTTGCTGCCAGTTGTCCGCTACAGGTAATCCAAGAAAACGGAAACAGCTTTCGGTGTAGATGCGACCTGTGGTGTGGCCGTCCGATCCATGCATGAAGACACGTATGCCATTTTCAGCCAACAGCAGGACGCTGAGAATAAACCACGGCAAATGTTTACGTTTGCCTGCGTAGGAAGACCAGTCCAGATCGGCAGTGATATTGGTGGGCGCGGCGATGTATTCACGCACGGCCTCTACAAAGCCCGCCAGTTCGTCTGCGCTTTCTTCTTTCACGCGCAGTAACATCAGGAATGCACCAACTTGCACCGCTTCTGCCTGGCCATTCAGGACCATACTGAATGCAGTGCGTGCTTCGTCACGTGTCAGTGAACGTGAACCTTTTTTCCCTTTACCCAATGCACGTATGTATTGGGCAAAAGGATGTTCGTTAATCAGCGCCATAAATTCCGGATTGTCATTTTCAGAGTGCTAAAATTAAACAGGCCGCAAGTGCGGCCTGTTGGTGTAACGCTTACATGTTTGGATAGTTAGGGCCGCCTGAACCTTCCGGCACTACCCAGGTAATATTCTGGGCTGGATCTTTGATGTCACAGGTTTTGCAATGCACACAGTTCTGGCCGTTGATCTTGAACTCATCCTTGCCACTAATGCTTACCACTTCATACACGCCAGCAGGGCAGTAACGTTGTGCTGGTTCGTCGTATAACGGTAAGTTGCGTGCAATCGGCAAAGCAGGATCAGTCAGGCGCAAATGACAAGGCTGGTTTTCTTCGTGGTTGGTGTTGGATAAAAACACAGAAGACAGGCGATCAAAACTGAGTTTGTTATCCGGCTTCGGATAATCAATTTTTTTCGCTTCGCTCGCCGGTACCATCTGTGCATAGTCCGGTTTTGGATCACGCAGCGTCCATGGCAATGTGCCGTTAAAAATATTGATATCAAAAAATGCGTAAGCCGAACCGATAATATTGCCGAACTTGTGTTGTGCGGGGCCAAAGTTGCGCTGCATCCACAATTCTTTGTAGGCCCATGAGTTCTCATAGTTGGCTGCAAACTCGGTGAGTTCTTCGCCTGTTTTTCCAGCCGCCAGTGCAGCAGCGATGGTTTCAGCAGCAACCATGCCGGATTTCATTGCAGTATGGCTGCCTTTGATTTTTGCAAAGTTCAGTGTGCCTGCGTCATCGCCGATCAGGAAGCCGCCAGGAAATTGCATTTTCGGCTGTGATTGCAGACCGCCTTTGGTGATGGCTCGCGCGCCGTAGCAAGTGCGTTTGCCGCCTTCGAGATACTGGCGGATAACCGGATGGGTTTTGTAGCGCTGGAATTCTTCAAACGGGCTGACGTGTGGGTTGGAGTAGGAAAGATCGGTAATCAAGCCGACAGCAACCTGATTGTTCTCGATGTGATACAGGAAGCCGCCGCCCGCAGAGCCGCTTTCTGTTAATGGCCAGCCGGCGCTGTGTACCACCAGGCCTTGCTTGTGTTTGTCGGCGGGTATTTCCCAGATTTCCTTGATACCGATGCCGTAGTGTTGCGGATCTTTGTCGGCGTCCAGCTTGAATTTTGCGATCAGTTGTTTGCCCAGATGACCGCGGCAACCTTCGGCAAACAGCGTGTATTTGCCGTGCAGTTCCATGCCTTGCGTGTAGTTCGCGGTGTGTTCACCATCGTGGCCAACGCCCATATCGCCAGTGGCAATGCCTTTGACCGCGCCATTGTCGTGGTACAGCACTTCAGCAGCGGCAAAACCGGGGAAGATTTCCACACCCAATGCTTCAGCTTGTTCTGCCATCCAGCGACACAGACGACCCAGGCTGATGATGTAGTTGCCTTCGTTGTGCATGGTTTTCGGTACCGCGAAATGCGGGACTTTGATGGCGGCGGTTGCGCTGGTCATCATGTGGATATCGTCACCCACAACAGAGGTCTCCAGCGGTGCGCCGTCGGCCTTCCAGTTCGGGAATAATTCATTCAGGGCCGTTGGCTCGAACACTGCACCAGAGAGAATATGTGCGCCGACTTCAGAGCCTTTTTCCACCACTACCACAGACAGTTCAGGATTCAACTGACGCAGGCGGCAAGCGGCGGCGAGGCCGGCTGGGCCAGCACCCACAATCACTACATCAAATTCCATGGACTCTCTTTCAACAGTCATCGCTTGTGCCTCGGGGTGGGTATCGTGAAGGTGTAAAACAGGATGGGTTTAATTAAAGGTCACTATTTTACCGGCATCCAGAGTGGGATAGAAGGCCTGAGTCGCATCTTTGATTTTTATCTTTTTGCCCATATATCCAGACAAGAGGGTTAGAATGAAAGTAGAGGTATGGTAGATGTGTCGGGCTTTTTTATGAATCAGATTGTGTGCAATCGACCGTCGTCGGGCGATGATGAAAGCAGCGGTATTGACCGGGATCAGGCAGGTACTGCACTGGTTGAGCGGGTCAAACCCAAACTGCGCAAACCGCGTTTGTACCGGGTTGTCATGATGAATGATGACTACACGCCGATGGAATTTGTGGTGCATGTATTGGAAGATTTTTTCAACATGAACCGTGAGATGGCCACTCGCGTGATGTTGAAAGTGCATACAGAAGGGAAGGCAGTGTGTGGGGTTTATACCCGCGATATTGCCGAAACGAAAGCTGAACAGATCAACCAGTATTCGCTGGAAAATGAACATCCGTTGCTGTGCCAGATAGAGCCAGAGGGCAGCGACAATGACGAATAGTAGTGGTTTTATTCATTCGCAGACGAGGTCATCGCTATGTTAAGCAAGGATCTGGAAGTCACGCTGAATCACGCCTTCAAAGGTGCGCGCTCCAAACGCCATGAATTCATGACGGTGGATCACCTGTTGTTGGCGCTATTGGACAACGAAGCAGCTTTCAACGTATTGCAGGCTTGTGTGGCCGATCTCGCTAAATTGCGGCGGCAGCTGGTTGAATTTATTGATAGCACCACGCCGTTGATTCCTGAAGGTGATGCAGATCGTGAAACCCAGCCGACGTTGGGATTCCAGCGTGTTCTGCAGCGCGCCGTGTTTCATGTGCAATCCTCAGGTAAAAGTGAAGTGACCGGCGCCAATGTACTGGTGGCTATTTTTAGTGAACAGGAAAGTCAGGCCGTTTACTGTTTACGTGAACAGGGTGTGGCGCGTATTGATGTCGTCAATTTTGTGACGCATGGCATTTCTAAAATTAACGGACACAGTGAGCAGCATGGGTCACAAGACCACAGCCAGGATGAGGAACGCAGCAATGAAGAGGGCGGTAGTGCTGCTGACCCTCTGGAATCCTACGCGGCAAATCTGAACGAACTGGCGCGGCAAGGGCGTATTGATCCGCTGGTCGGACGTTTGCAGGAAGTGGAGCGTGTATCGCAAATCCTGACTCGTCGCCGCAAAAATAATCCGTTATTGGTCGGTGAATCCGGTGTGGGCAAAACAGCCATAGCAGAAGGGCTTGCGAGGTTGATTGTTGACAAGCAGGTACCTGAAATACTGGCGAATTGCACCGTGTATTCACTGGATCTCGGCTCATTGTTGGCTGGTACCAAGTACCGTGGTGATTTTGAGAAGCGTTTCAAAGCGCTGCTGGCCGAGCTGAAGAAACGTGACGGCGCAATCCTGTTTATTGACGAAATCCACACGATTATTGGAGCTGGTGCTGCATCCGGTGGCGTAATGGATGCATCCAACTTGCTGAAACCTTTGCTCACATCCGGTGATTTGCGCTGCATCGGCTCCACAACATTCCAGGAATACCGCGGTATTTTTGACAAGGATCGTGCGCTATCACGGCGTTTCCAGAAAGTGGATGTTGGCGAGCCTACCGTTGATGATACCTACCATATTTTACGTGGTTTGAAGCCGGCGTTTGAGAAGCACCACAATCTGCGTTACACCGATGCCGCGTTGAAAGTAGCGGCTGAAATGTCGGCGCGTTACATCAATGACAGGTTTTTACCAGACAAGGCAATTGACGTAATTGACGAGGCAGGTGCGTATCAACAGTTGCAACCACCTAGTAAACGCAAGCGTCAAATCGGTGTGCATGATATTGAAGCAGTAGTGGCCAAGATTGCGCGTATTCCACCGAAGAGTGTTTCTTCGTCTGATAAGGAATTGCTGCGCCATCTGGATCAGAAATTGAAGATGGTAGTGTTCGGGCAGGATGAAGCCATTGATACTTTATCGACCGCGATCAAATTATCGCGTGCAGGTCTCGGTGCGCCGGGTAAACCGGTAGGTTCGTTTTTATTTGCTGGTCCAACCGGTGTCGGCAAAACCGAAGTGACAAAACAGCTCGCACAAATCATGGGTATGGAACTGATCCGCTTTGATATGTCTGAGTACATGGAAGCGCATACTGTTTCACGTTTGATAGGCGCGCCTCCGGGTTATGTCGGTTTTGATCAAGGTGGATTGTTGACGGAAGCTGTCACCAAACAACCACACAGCGTCGTGTTGCTGGATGAAATTGAAAAGGCGCATCCGGACATCTACAACCTGTTGTTGCAAGTCATGGATCACGGTTCGCTCACTGACAATAACGGACGTAAAGCAGATTTCCGTAATATTATTCTGGTGATGACAACGAATGCTGGTGCGCGGGAAATCAGCCGCAGCAGTATCGGTTTTACTCATCAGGATCACAGCAGCGATGGTGCTGAAGTGTTGAAACGTGTTTTCACACCTGAGTTCCGCAACCGTCTGGATGCGATTGTGCAATTTGCACCATTGGAAAAACCGACCATCAAAACTGTGGTTGATAAATTTCTGGTGGAGCTACAAGCGCAACTGGATGATAAGAAAGTGACGCTGGATATTGATGAGGAAGCGCGTGACTGGTTGGCGGATCACGGATATGACAGGGCGATGGGCGCAAGGCCTATGGCGCTGTTGATCAAGGACAAGCTGAGGAAGCCATTGGCCGAGGCGGTACTGTTTGGTGAGTTGTCGAAATCGGGCGGCAGGGTAGAAGTAACGGTGGAAGATGGTGAAATCGCGTTGCAGATTGAGGAGTCTGTTCCGGCCTGAGCTTGCTGACGTCGGCAAGCTGTAGGCTGGCTCAGCGGGCGCGGTAAGTGATGCGGCCTTTGGATAGGTCGTATGGCGTCATTTCCACTTTGACCTTGTCGCCGGTCAGGATGCGGATATAGTTTTTACGCATCTTGCCGGAGATATGTGCCATTACAACATGACCATTTTCCAGCTTGACCTTAAATGTTGTATTGGGAAGGGTATCGACCACCTCGCCTTCAAACTCAATACAGTCTTCTTTCGACATTTATATACCTCGTTGCATTTTTTCCGGATTGTAGAGCCGAGCCCTCACATTGCGGGCGGCATTGTGCCGCATGTGCCTCTGCAAAGCAAAGATATCCCTGTGTTGGCGGTATTTCCATTTGCTGCTATCTGCCACTGGGTGGCATAATGCCGCCCCCTTTGTCGGGTCAGAAGACGACGGTGCCATGCGAAAGTGGCGAAATTGGTAGACGCACTGGATTTAGGTTCCAGCGGGGCAACCTGTGAGAGTTCGAGTCTCTCCTTTCGCACCATTCTGTCTTTCTGTTTTTGATAATTTTGCCCATATTACGAATGATGAGGTCTATTGATCATGCATGTCTCGGTTGAAACAGTATCTTCCCTGGAACGCCGTATGACGGTTGGTCTGCCTGCAGACCGTATTGATGCAGAAGTGGACAAGCGTTTACAGCGTGCAGCGCATGATGTCCGTCTGGATGGCTTTCGCCGTGGCAAAGTGCCAATGAAGGTTGTGCGCCAGCGCTTTGGTACTGGTGTGCGCCAGGAAGTATTGGGAGAATTGATCAACAAGGCCTACTTTGAAGCAGTACAGCAAGAGAAATTGCAGCCTGCAGGTATGCCGTCCATCGAAGCCAAAGGCGGCGAAGTCGAGGGCAAGGACTTTGAATTCATTGCCACTTTCGAAGTGTTCCCGGAACTGGAGCTGGGTGATCTGGGCAAAGTATCTGCAGTGCGCTTGCAAGGTGAAGTGAGCGATGCTGATATCGACAAGACTATCGAGAATCTGCGCCAGCAGCAGACTAAATTTGTTCCGGTTGAGCGTGCCGCGCAAACCGGCGACCAGGTTATGATCGACTATGAAGGCTTTAAGGGCGGCGAACCGTTTGCCGGTGGCAAGGCTGAGAACAGTCCGCTGTTGCTGGGTGCGGGCCAGATGATCCCGGGTTTCGAGGATGGCATCGTCGGTATGAAGCCGGGCGACGAAAAAACGCTGGCACTGGCGTTTCCGGATGATTATCACAGCGAAGACCTGAAAGGCCAGGCCGTTGAGTTTCATATCAAAGTACACCATGTATCCGAGAAAAAACTTCCGGCGCTTGATGATGACTTCTTCAAGCGCTTCGGGGTTGAAGAAGGTGGCCTTGAGGCATTTCGCAGGGAAGTTAGAAATAACATGACCCGCGAAATGAAGAGCGCAGCACTGAATAAGCTCAAGGCAGTGGTTGTTGACGAACTTCTTAAGTTACATGAAGTTACAGTCCCTAATGCATTGATTAAAAACGAAATTGGCGCAATGAGAAACCAGATGTTGCAGCAGTTTGGCGATATGGCCAAGCAGATCGATGCGGCATCTATCTTCCCTGATGAAATGTTCACTGAACAGGCGAAGAAAAGGGTGACTACCGGGTTGATCTTCGCCGAAATCATCCGTAAACACGATGTTAAAGTTGATTCCGGCCGCGTTCGCACCAAAATCGAGGAAATGGCTTCGGTCTATAACAGCCCGCAAGAGGTGATCAACCACTATCTGGGTAACAAACAATTATTATCAGGTATCGAGAATATGGTACTTGAAGAACAGGTAATTGACCTGATTATCAGTTCAGGCAAGGTAGAAGATAAAGTGGTCGGCTACGAAGATATTATTCGTAAAGATGACGGCGAACCACAGTAAACTAGCCCAAGCAGTTAACCGATTACAGCTCAATAGCAGAAAAGGACAGGTAGCATGATCGATAGCGTGATCCGACAAGCCCCACAAAACCTTGGTCTGGTACCAATGGTTATCGAGCAGACTGCTCGTGGCGAACGCTCTTTTGACATCTACTCGAGGCTGCTTAAGGAGCGTGTGATCTTTCTGGTAGGGCCGGTGGAAGATTACATGGCCAATCTGGTAGTTGCCCAATTGCTGTTTCTGGAAGCAGAGAATCCGGACAAAGATATCCATCTTTATATCAATTCACCCGGTGGCTCTGTCACTGCCGGTATGTCCATTTACGACACCATGCAATTCATCAAGCCGGATGTCAGCACCATGTGTATCGGTCAGGCCTGTAGCATGGGTGCGTTTTTGTTGTCCGGTGGTGCCAAAGGTAAGCGTTTTTGTTTGCCGAATGCCCGCACCATGATTCACCAGCCTAGTGGTGGTGCGCAAGGTCAGGCGACAGATATCCTGATCCACGCAGAAGAGATCATCAAAATCCGCCAGCGTTTGAATGAAATCATGGCATCGCATACCGGTCAGTCGGTGGAAACCATCGCCAAAGAGACTGAGCGTGATAACTTTATGAGTGCTGAGCAGTCAGTGGCTTTTGGTTTGATTGATGCTGTGCTTGATAAACGTCTGGCTGTAGATGCTTCCAAATAGTCACATCGCTGTTATTATCTAGAGAAGGGTTAGTGGAGAATCGATATGGCCAAAAACAGTGACGACAGTAAATTGCTGTACTGCTCGTTCTGCGGTAAGAGTCAGCATGAAGTCAAAAAGCTGATTGCCGGCCCGTCGGTGTTTATTTGCGATGAGTGCGTTGACCTCTGCAATGACATCATCCGTGAAGAAATCCAGGAAAGTGCAGCAGAATCTGGTGGCGAAAAGCTGCCAAGCCCGCAGGAAATCAAGGAAATTCTTGATCAATATGTGATCGGTCAGCAAAAAGCCAAGAAGATTCTGGCTGTGGCCGTTTATAACCACTACAAGCGCTTGCGGGCGAGTGGTGGTAAGAAAGATGGTGATGTCGAGCTCGGCAAGAGTAATATTCTGATGGTTGGCCCTACTGGTAGCGGTAAGACGCTGCTAGCTGAAACACTGGCACGTTTGTTGGACGTTCCTTTTACCATTGCTGACGCAACGACACTGACTGAAGCAGGTTACGTGGGTGAAGATGTCGAAAACATCATCCAGAAATTGCTGCAGAAATGCGATTACGACGTCGACAAAGCGCAGATCGGCATTGTCTATATCGACGAAATCGACAAAATTTCCCGTAAGTCTGACAACCCGTCCATCACGCGCGATGTGTCAGGTGAAGGCGTGCAACAGGCGCTGCTGAAGCTGATTGAAGGCACTGTGGCATCTGTGCCTCCTCAAGGTGGTCGCAAACATCCGCAACAGGAATTCTTGCAAGTTGATACACGCAATATCCTGTTTATTTGTGGTGGCGCATTTGCTGGATTGGATAAAGTTATCCGTGACCGCTCAGAGAAAGGCGGCATCGGTTTCAGCGCAGAAGTAAAAAGCAAAGACAACACGCGCAATATCGGTGAATCGCTGAAAGCGCTTGAACCGGAAGATCTGGTGCGTTACGGATTGATTCCTGAATTTGTTGGTCGTCTGCCTATTATTGCGACACTGGAAGAACTGGATGAAGATGCGTTGATCCAGATACTGACGGAGCCTCGCAATGCATTAACCAAGCAGTACGCCAAGTTGTTCGAAATGGAAAATGTCGAGATCGATTTTCGTGAAGATGCTCTGCGTGCTGTGGCGAAGAAAGCCATGGAACGCAAGACGGGCGCCCGTGGCCTTCGATCCATTCTTGAGAATGTGTTGCTGGATACTATGTACAAAGTGCCTTCCGAACCTGATGTTCGCAAGGTGGTGATAGATGAACAGGTTATTCGTGGCGATTCCGAGCCGCTACTTGTTTACCAGACAGCCGAGCCTCCCAGAATGAGCAAGGCAGCCTCTGACGAGGCATAATCATTTCGATACATAGTCTAGACTGGAAACATCGCCCTGTGCCTTGTGACACAGGTGCATCCTGGGTTGTATTGCACTCTTGAGTTGTATTGTATTGTTGGGGGGTTGATGAGTCCGTCATTTGAATTGCCACTACTACCATTGCGTGATGTTGTGGTTTATCCGCACATGGTAATCCCCCTTTTTGTCGGCCGTGATAAATCAATACGAGCACTCGAGCAGGCAATGGCTACTGACAAGCAGATTTTGCTGGTCGCACAACGCAATGCCTCCGAAGACGAACCTGCTGCCGGCGATATTTACAGCGTCGGCACCATTGCAACCGTATTGCAGTTACTGAAGTTGCCTGATGGCACTGTCAAGGTGTTGGTTGAAGGTGGCGCTAGAGCTGAAATCAAGGAATTACTGGACAGCGGAGAGTATTTTTCAGCGCGGATTGAAAAAATTGCTGAAAGTATATTGGTGCCTCACGAATCAGAAGCCCTCATTACTACGTTAATGAAGCAGTTTGAAGAATACGTGACACTCAGTAAAAAGATACCGAATGAAGTCATCAGTGCATTGGCGGCGATTGAAACGCTTGGAAGGTTGACTGACGCTATTGCAACGCATATGCCGCTTGATCTGGCACAGAAGCAGGCGATTCTGGAAATGACAGATCCCGGTGTTCGTATAGAGCATCTTCTGGGTGTGATGGAAGCTGAAATTGATTTGTTTCAGGTAGAAAAACGCATACGTGGCCGTGTGAAAAAACAGATGGAGCGTAGTCAGCGTGAGTATTATCTCAACGAACAAATGAAAGCTATCCAGAAAGAACTGGGTAATGTAGAGACCGGTAATGAAACGGATGACATCGAGAAAAAAATTGTCGATGCCAAAATGCCACCTGAAGCAGAAGAAAAAGTCAGGCGCGAATTTGGTAAATTGAAAATGATGTCCCCGATGTCGGCTGAGGCATCGGTTGTGCGGAGTTTTATTGACTGGATGACATCCATGCCATGGCGCAAGCAGACCCGTCTGCGCCATGATCTCAAGCGCGCTGAAGCGATTCTCGATCGTGATCATTATGGTCTTGATGAAGTCAAAGAGCGGATTCTTGAATATCTCGCGGTGCAACAAAGAGTCAAAACTTTGCGTGGGCCAGTACTGTGTCTGGTCGGGCCACCGGGCGTAGGTAAAACGTCACTGGGTGAATCCATTGCGAGAGCTACCAATCGCAAATTCGTGCGGATGGCGCTGGGTGGTGTGCGTGATGAAGCAGAAATTCGCGGACATCGACGTACTTACATTGGCTCCATGCCTGGAAAGCTATTACAGAAACTGGCAAAAGTTGGCGTTAATAATCCACTGTTCCTGTTTGATGAAATTGACAAGATCGGTATGGATCATCGCGGTGATCCGGCTTCTGCTTTGCTGGAAGTGCTCGATCCGGAGCAAAACAATACGTTTAACGATCATTATCTGGAGGTGGATTACGACCTTTCCAGTGTGATGTTTGTCTGTACGTCCAACTCCATGAATATTCCTGGTCCATTGCTGGATCGCATGGAGATCATCCGTATTCCCGGTTATACAGAAGATGAAAAACTGAACATTGCCACGCGCTACCTGATTCCCAAGCAATTCAAGCAGAATGGACTGAATGTAAAAGAGTGCGAGATTACGGAATCTGCTATTCGTGATGTTGTCCGGTTTTATACGCGTGAAGCTGGTGTGCGTGGTCTCGAGCGTGAGATTGCCAAAATTTGCCGGAAAGTGGTGAAAGGAAATCCAAGAACAAAAGATAGCAAGTCGACGATGGTGGTTATCGACGCCTCCAATCTGGAGGTATTTTCTGGCGTGCGCAAGTTCAACTATGGACGCGCTGAAGAAGAAAGCAAAGTAGGGCAAGTCACGGGGTTAGCCTGGACACAAGTAGGCGGTGAATTGCTCACGATTGAAGCCGCTGCGGTCAAAGGCAAGGGTGCCATCGTCAAGACGGGTTCGTTAGGCGACGTGATGCAGGAGTCGATTCAGGCTGCGTTAACCGTTGTGCGAAGTCGCTCACAGGTATTGGGTATTCCAGCCAATTTCCATGAAAAATATGATTTGCACATCCATGTGCCTGAAGGCGCTACTCCCAAGGATGGCCCTAGCGCCGGGGTAGCCATGTGCACAGCATTGGTATCGGTATTGACCAATATTCCAGTGCGGGCAGATGTGGCCATGACAGGGGAAATCACCTTGCGTGGGCAGGTGTTGCCTATCGGGGGGCTGAAAGAGAAATTATTGGCAGCGCATCGTGGCGGTATTCGCACTGTGATCATTCCGCAGGAAAACGAGCGTGATTTGAAAGAGATTCCTGACAATATCAAGCAGGAATTGTTGATCAAGCCTGTAAAATGGATTGACGACGTACTGGAAATAGCCCTACAGCATATGCCAGAGCCTTTGTCAGACGAGCAGTACCTTGGTCTTTCAGCGGATGACAATAAAGACAATATCGGGCGTATCAGCACTCACTGATGCCCCATGTCTCAGCAATACCGCCAAAAATGCCCAAAAAAGTGGCGTCGCGCTTGACCCTCTTGGACTGCAGGAGTATAAATCCCGCCCTCGCGCAGCGAATACGATATACCTATTTTTTAATGGAACAATAATCCGAGAGGTTCTCCGTGAATAAAACTGACCTGATTGACGCTATTGCTACTGCTGCTGATTTGCCTAAGGCCTCGGCTGGCCGCGCTCTTGACGCTGTCATTGATAGCATTACACAAGCACTGAAAAACAATGACCAGGTCACTCTGGTAGGGTTTGGTACTTTCGCTGTAAAAGCGCGCGCTGCTCGTACTGGCCGCAACCCCAAAACCGGTGAAACCATTGAAATCAAGGCTTCAAACCAGCCTGGCTTCAAGCCTGGTAAAGCACTGAAAGATGCTATGAACTGAATTTGTCAGAGCATTAAATCCTGCCCCGGTTGGCAGGATATCCCTGAAAGGCGCATCTTGATGCGCCTTTTTTTGTTAAGATGCGACCTTGTCTGAAGAAGAAATATGTATTTTCAGTGATATAAATTAAAACGACAGAATTATTCGTGGGGTAAGCATGCTCGAACTCATCCGTGAAAAAATGCAAGGTACTTTTGCAACTATTATCGTCGTGCTTTTGTGCTCTGTATTTGCGATGTGGGGTGTAGAGAGGCTTTTTGATCGTGGTGGGAAAACCCGGGCGGCTGTTACGGTGAATGGCGAAGATATTACAGAGCCCGAGGTTGCGCGTGCAACGCAAGCTATGCGGCAACGCTATGTAGAAATGCTGGGTGGAAAAGTTGACTCCACGTTTCTCAGTGATCAGATGTTGCGTGAGCCAGCTCTGGATTCAATTATCAGCCGAAAGCTGTTGGCAGAGAAGACGGCCAAAATGAAGATGATCATTGGTCCTACTACTATTGATCGCGAAATTGTTGGCGATTCAATGTTCAGTAAAGATGGAAAAAGTTTTGATCCAGAGCTTTTTAAAGAAAAACTTCGCAGCGCCGGGATGACTCCAACGATGTATCGCCAGCAATTGAGTGCGCAAATGGAGCTTAGTCAATTGCATGAAGCCATTGCAGGAACCGCTTTTGTCACCGAGCGTCAGGTGGAAGCTGCGGCTGTGCTTGCTGCACAAACACGCAGTTTCGAATATATACAATTTCCACTGCAGGCAGCAATGGATGGTATTACGCCAACAAGTGAAGCTGTCGAGCAGTATTTCAAGGATCACAATAACGAATTTACGACTGAAGAAAAAGTCAGTATTGAATATCTTGATTTGAACAAAGCCAATCTTGTGAAAGATATCAAGCTGGAAGAGTCTGATATACGTGCTAGTTACGATCAGGAAGTGGCCGCCTTCAAACCATCCACTGAACGTAGAGCTGCTCATATTCTCATAGAGGTCAAGCCTGATGGATCTGAACAAGCGGTGCTGGAGCAAATTAAAAAGCGCCTTGCTGCTGGTGAAAGCTTTGCCGCTTTGGCGAAGCAGTTCTCAAGTGACAAAGAATCTGCAAAAGAAGGTGGGGATGTCGGTTTTTCCTCAGGGAATGTTTTTGTGCCTGAATTTGAGCAAGCTTTAGCCGGGCTAGCTAATAAGGGAGATGTATCTGCACCAGTCAAGACCGAGTTTGGGTATCACATTATTAAACTATTGGATAAGCGAGATGCGGCACTCCCTTCTTTCGAAGAGCGTAAGCCTGAAATTGAAAAGCAATTGCGACAAGCGAAAGTTGGTGCAATTTATGCCGAAAAACTGGATCAGATGACAGAGAGTACTTACAGCGCAGGTGATTTGGCAGGCCCGGCATCCGAGTTGAAAATGGACGTGCAAAAAACAGCTGCGTTTGGGCGTCGTGGTGGCGTGGGAGTAGCTGCCCAGCAAAAAGTTATTGATGCAGCATTTTCTGGCGATTTGCTCGATTCTGGCAAGAATAGTCAGGTGATAGAATTGTCTGCTGACAGAGCAATAGTTTTGCGTGTTAGTAATCATGAAATCTCGAAGCCTCGTGAATTGGCTGATGTCACTGCTGAAATAGTCAAAATAATCAAACATGACCAAGCGGTTATTGCATTAAAAGCAAAAGCAGAGTCCATCAAGAACCGCGTGCAATCCGGCACTCCAATGTCGGTTATCGGGAGCGAAGAAAAGATCACTCCTGTTTCTCTGGCATCAAAAAATCGTAACGCGCAGGGTGTTGATACGAGTTTGACTGCAGCAGCATTCAAGTTGGCGAAACCCGCAGCTAATGTGGTCGCTGCAGATGCTATTCAGTTGGCTAATGGCGACTGGGCTGTTTTACACCTCGTCACAGTAAGTGATATTCAGGTCGGAAAAGACAGTGAGGAATACAAGGCTGCGCGGCAGAAACTTGATTCTGCAGTAGGCAATGAAGATTTTTCACTTTATGAAAAAGATTTGAAGGAATCGGCAAAAATTATCCGTAAGGATGCCGCCGGTGATACTAAAAACAAAGAAAGCTGATTCCATGCATCAATGATGGGGAATTGATATCGTGAAGATGAGGGCAACTATTCACGACAAACGCTGGCGATATCTGGCAGCTGTTCTTGATGCCAGATTATTATTACTGGTACTCTTTGCTGCACTGTTATCAATTCCTTTTTCTCATATTCCCGGAAATGGATTTCTGGATCGAAATTTATTCAAGTTAGGCATCAAACTTCAAAGCCGGTCTATTGATGCTAAAGATTATTTGCGGGTTGATGTGCCTGTGGATGAAATGCAGCGTTTTCTGCATGATCCCGTTAGTGCTACAGCGATAATGACCTTTTTTGATCAGTTAAAATCCAGTCATATAACAGCTGCAAAACTGGTATTGCATGAAAAACTCTGGACAGAATATCGAGTCATTTCTCTTCTCGAGCATGTTAATCCGGCCGTCGCAACTGTTTCTCCTGAAGCGCTTGTAGCGATCAGGAAAAATATCGGCGTGTTTCAGTCCTTTCTGGCAGATAAAAAAATTGTACAGGTGTATGTGGGTAGTGGGGTGACGCCAGCGGCCTCCCTCTTTCCTGGATTGCCGTTTTTTTCTGTAGAGAACGGCTATGTTGTTCCGGAGGCTAGTCGTTATGCTTTGTCTGGTTTGACGGGGCAGTCTGCGTTAGGTTTATTGCAAAATAAAACTATTGTGATAGGTGAAGCAGGTGATATTGATGCTGATGATCTGTTGCTGAACACCATCAGTATAGACAATGCTAATGTCGCAACATTGACGCAATGGTTTTTGCGTATGCATATTGCGATTATGATTTCTCTACTCATTTATCTGTTTTTGTTGCCATTTATGCCCGTGAAAGTTGGCGTATTTATGTCGGGGATTTTTTTATTGGCAATGATTTTTTCGCAGCAAGTTGTCTTTATAGCGCATAAAGAATGGTTTCCGATATCTTTATGGATTTTTTTTCTTGTTGCCGGTCACTGCATGGTATTGCTATGGTGTGTTAGAAGATCGTTTTATCATGCTGTAAGAGTTTCTGAAGAAGGTAATCCAGTTGCTCATCCACGTATTTCAGAAAAGAATCAGCCTCCCAAAAAATTATGGGGGTTTGCGCAGAAAAAAAATATGGTCAGGGTCGCGCCCACCTTGATGGGAAGTGGTGTATCTGAAGATTTTGAAGATACTGAGACACTAGCGAAAACACAGCCAATAAAAAGACCTGCTTCCTCGCCAATCAATTCGTCTCCCAGATTGCGCCAGCACCTTGGGCGTTACCGTATAGAGCGGGAGTTGGGGCGAGGTGCAATGGGTATCGTCTATCTCGGGTTTGATCCAAAAATATCCCGGCAGGTGGCAATAAAAACCCTTCAATACAAACAGTTTTCGGCAAGTGAACTGCCTGCTGTAAAAGAGCGTTTTTTCAGAGAGGCCGCTGCCGCCGGAAAATTGCGCCATCCCAATATTGTTACCATTTACGATGTGGGAGAAGAATCCGATCTGGCTTATATAGCAATGGATTATGTAGAAGGGGATTCACTCGCTGCGCACATTCGTAAAGGTCAATTGCTGGATGTCGAGCAGGTTTACTACATCATGGCAATGGTTGCGCTTGCTGTACATGATGCAAACTCGCAGGATGTAATTCACCGTGATATCAAACCGAGCAACATACTCTATGATAGTAAGAACAATACGGTAAAAGTGGCGGATTTTGGTATTGCCCGAATTCTGGATGGATCAGCAACGCGCACTCAGGCGGGCGATCTTATTGGTAGTCCGTTGTATATGTCGCCTGAACAGATAAAAGGTGAGCGCATCAGTAGCCAAACAGATATTTTCAGTCTGGGCATCACCTTTTATCAGTTACTAACAGGCGAATTACCTTTTAATGGCGATAGTCTTGCCAATTTGTCTTATCAGATAGTGCAGTGTAAATTTATACCCGTAAACGAAATCCGCCCTGATTTGCCAGATAGCGCACGCAAGATCATTGCAAAAGCATTACAAAAAAATCCTGAGAATCGTTATAAAACAGCAGCTGATATGTATGATGATTTGCATCGTGCTTATTCGCGAGAATTTTCATAAGCCTGATATATAAGGGTAAATTATGGCAATGTTGGTTCAGGTCATAGATGGTGTGGTTGGAAATAAATTTACGCTCGACAAAAAATCACACTCTATAGGGCGAAGTCCTAAAAGTGATATTATTCTGGATGATGTTTCTGTTAGCTCGCAGCATGCAGTGATAGATGCAAAGGAGCAAAGCTATTTTGATGGGTATTGCGATTTCATTATTCGTGACTTGAATAGCACCAATGGAACCTATGTTAATGATGAGCGTATCGTTGAGAAAAAGCTGGTGAATGGTGACATTGTTAATGTTGCATGGAACACCTTTCGTTTCATTGATGATAACGAAATGAATCTTGAGAAAACAATCCAGATACTGTACGGGTCCAGCTCTTGAACTAATTCTTGAGTTAAATATCTTATGCCAGTAGCGGCGATTAGAAACCATGGAGGGTTTCGCGTTGCAAGTGATCACAGTTTCAGCTCTGCTATGTGCGGGAATCATGCTGGCAGTATTTGTGCCGTATATTCCCGGTCTGTCAGTTATTATTTTATTGTCCATCCTGTCATTGGTCCTTTGTTTATCAAAGCGCGTGTCTTTGTCTATGGCTGGCTGGTTTTTTCTGGGATTTTCCTGGTCTTCTTTCTGTTGTGCATCAGTAGTTGGCCACTGGTTACCGGAAGAACTGGAAGATAAAGAAATTGAAATTGCCGGAGTGCTCACTGATTTTCCTCGACCCTCTGAGCGAGGTTGGCAATTTGATTTTTATGCAGAAGAGCTGGGTGGAAAAATCAGGCTCAGTACATACGATCAAACTTCCGGACCCTTTATTCCAGACTTTTCATGCCGCTATACATTTCTGGCGAAGTTGAGGCGTCCGCGTGGATTGTTGAATTTTCAGCAATACGATTATCAAGCCTGGCTATTGCAGGCTGGTTATAGCGCTACCGGTTACGTTCGTGCTGTAAAAAGCTGTGAGGTGCATACTCCGGGGATAATACTGTCTTTGCGTTCTGCCATTGCAAAATGGATCAATACATCATCCATCAGTCCTTATGCAAAAAGCACCTTACTTGGGTTGTTGATTGGCAGTTATGCCGATATTGATATTTTTCAGTGGCAGATATTGAGGGATAGTGGGACGATACATTTGCTCTCCGTATCCGGTTTGCACATTGTCCTGGTTGCAGCACTCGTGCATTTTTGTACC
>DATIDQ010000054.1:0-4417 GCA_035456205.1 Pseudomonadales bacterium | reverse complement strand
CGGCAGCAGACCGTCAGCGCCCCATTTCACTTCATCAATCCAGTTCATTTCATCAGGCCAGGCTGTGTATCAAGCGTCTAATCGGTCTCTATTGTAGCCACCTACCGAGCCTGCAGCTATCGGGTTAACGCTTGGCAGGTTTTTTCACAGGGCCTTTTTTCATGGCAGCCAGCTCATCTTCAAACTGTTTCCTGTAGCCATCCACCGCAGTGATGAAATTCTTTTCATACTGCTCAATATTGTCAGGCGTCAAACGATGCTTGTCCGCAGCAATCGAGTCAACGATGTAGGCATTGACTGCCGTTTTGTAATGGAAGTTATCCGCATAATTTGTTAAGTCGGCAACAATCCAATCCACATCATCAAAAGCAAAGACCTTCACATTTTTGCAAGCGCCGGTTCGTTCAAGAATATAGCGGCGCATATATAGCTGACTGTAGATATAGCGCCAATCAGCTGCCGAAGCATAAAAATAACGAGTTGTCGGAGAGAACATAATATAAAATTCCGTATCCGTATTGCACATGGGCATAACGATATTTAGCAAATGCAATTCAACTTCCGGATACTGGAAATCAGTTATTTTTCCAGGATTTTTTAAAGCCAGCAAAGGCGCAGCCTTCAGCGCAGGAAGCCTTTCCTCCCTGGATTCAACAGTTTTATATACATCAAAGCGTCCACTATTAAACAATACGTCATACCATGGGCCATTGTCTTCAATTCCATAAGAAAAACCATCAAACTTACCTTTTAGAAATTCCACACTGGTTAACAGATTGGTAATATTAAAATAGCCGACGTCATCCATTACCGTTTCGTTATAGAGATACTGGGGAAATTGCTGGTTATCCTTTATATCAAGTGCATAAAAATAATGTATATCCCATAATACTTTTTTAATGCCTGGATTTCTGGATAAAGCATACTTGGCAATAGGTTCCTGCACTTTTGGCACACTGCCATTTATTGACAAGTTCAGACACTTCCCCCACTGCGGAAATTTTTCATCAAATAACGCTTGCGTATAATTTGCCATGACGGAAGAACCGACAACAATGGATTGATAACCCTGCCCGGGATCAGCAAGCAACCGGTTTATCCATCCTGCATGCTGATATACTTGCATTTTGCTATAGCCAGCTTTTTCGAAAAAACTCTTGTGATAGATCTGGAATGGGTCGGCAAAGAGAATAAGCCCGAACGGCGCAGCCACAAATAAAAGTACGGTAAGCGCTATCGACAATAAACTGGCTGTTTTATTTTTCATATCATCGATTCAAAAATTGAAGTAGATAAATGTAGATATACGCGATGTCATGAAAAGCATCTGGAATATGGGAATGCCTGCCAGCAGCGCTATCCACAGGCACATGGACAGGCCAGGCATCTGCTCTGATCGCATTTTACCGAGTTCATTGGTATTAGGTGAAAATAGACACATCGGGAAAAAAACCAGCAAGAACAACAGAGTACTTAATGGCAATACATGCTCTAGAGTGCCTGATTTTATCGATATGAAAAATGGTTGCAAAAAATAATTAGCTGCATTGGCAAACGGTTCTGAAAATTTTGCAGTCTCGATATTCACCATGCTACGTAACATGCGAATACTGTCCGGAAGTGTTTTAGCGCGGAAAAAAACCCATGCAAAATTTACAAACAAGAATGTTATTCCCCAAGCCAGTAATCGTGGCAACCTTAATCCAGTCGCATGCCATATGCGATGCACTACAACTGCTGAACCATGCAAGGCTCCCCAGATAACAAAATTCCAACTAGCTCCATGCCACAAGCCACCCAATAAAAATGTGATGCACAGGTTGATGCCCGTAAAAAAAGAACCGTTGCGATTTCCACCTAGCGGAATATAAAGATATTCACGCAACCAGCGAGACAACGTCATATGCCAGCGCCGCCAGAAATCCTGTATATCCAAAGCTTTGTACGGAGAATTAAAGTTGATGGGCAACTTGATGTTGAATAGCATCGAAGCGCCGATAGCCATATCGCTGTATCCGGAAAAATCGAAGTACAACTGCATGGTATAACTCAGGCTTGCCCCCCACGCATCAAAAAAGCTCAGCGCGCCGGTGGCGTTAAATCCTGTATTGGCCCACTCGGCAAATGTATCTGCAATAAAAACCTTCTTGAAAAGTCCCATCGAGAAAATATAAAGCCCAAGATAAATATTGCTCCAATTCACTTTCTTGTTATCTTCGCGCGCAAATTCAGGCATTAACTCCTGATGATGCACCAGAGGCCCCGCTATCAGATGCGGGAAATACGTTACGAAAAGCGCGTAGTGCAGAAAACTGGTTTCTTTAACTCTGGATTGATAACAATCCACCAGATACGCAATTTGCAGGAAAGTAAAAAAACTGATCGCCAGTGGCAATGTGATATTACTTAAATCCAGTTGGCTGTGAAAAAAATTATTGATTATCGGAACAATGTGAATGTTCAGCAGCGCATTCAGGTTTTCCAGAATAAAACTGGCGTATTTGAAGTAGGCCAACACCCCGAGATTCATCACAATAGCGAATGCGAGCAGGGGTTTCGACGGTCTTTGCTGCAGCATTTTGCCCAGAAAAAAATTGGCTGCAATGGACAGTGTTATCAATGGGATATAGCGGGGATTCCAGTAGCCATAAAAGTAGACCGATGCCACCACCAGCCATATGTTGGATGCGCGATGCAGCCCCCGCCCGTTAAGAAAAAAATATACCAACACCGTGACAGGTAAAAATAGAAAGATATAGATACTTGAATTAAACAGCATGGATCAAGTGGTTCCTGTGTCCGTTGTTCTTGTTCTGGCAACACCGCATATTACCTCCCCCCTACCCTACATGTAACTGACCGCGCCCTATCCCCCACCCTGTTCCATCCGTATAATGCGCCGCCTTACCCCCCGCCCTCTGGTCACTGTTTATGTCTACCGTCCGTCCTATCGAAAAAATGCGCAACGTCGCCATCATCGCTCACGTTGACCATGGCAAGACCACGCTGGTGGACAAGCTGCTGAAGCAGTCCGGCACACTGGATCGCCGCAGCCAGGATGCCGAACGCATCATGGACAGCAACGATCAGGAGAAAGAACGCGGCATTACCATCCTCGCCAAGAACACCGGCGTGGACTGGAACGGTTACCGCATCAATATCGTGGATACCCCGGGCCACGCCGACTTCGGTGGCGAAGTGGAGCGCGTGCTGTCGATGGTGGATTCCGTGCTGCTGTTGGTGGATGCGATGGACGGTCCGATGCCGCAGACCCGTTTCGTCACCAAGAAAGCCTTCGAACACGGCCTCAAGCCTATCGTGGTAGTCAATAAAGTGGACAGACCCGGTGCTCGCCCGCACTGGGTTATGGATCAAGTCTTTGATTTATTTGATAAATTAGGTGCGACTGACGAGCAACTGGATTTCCCGGTGATCTACGCCTCTGCCCTCAACGGCGTGGCCGGTCTGGAAGTGGATCAACTCGCAGACGACATGACCCCGCTGTTCCAGATGATTGTGGACCGCGTGCCAGAGCCACAAGTGGACGTAGACGGCCCGTTCCAGATGCAGATTTCGGCGCTGGATTACTCTTCTTATGTTGGCGTGATCGGCGTGGGCCGCATCAGCCGCGGCAAGATCAAGCCCGGCTCACAGGTCAAGATTATCGGTGCGGACGGCAAGGTGCGCCAGGGCAAACTGCTGCAAGTGATGGGGCACCTCGGCCTTGAGCGAGTGGAAGTGGAAGAAGCCGGTGCAGGCGATCTGGTGTGCATCACCGGTATCGAAAAACTGTTTATCTCCGACACCATCTGCCATCCGGATTGCGTAGAAGCATTGCCCGCACTAGTAGTGGATGAACCAACAGTCAGCATGACATTCCAGGTCAACAATTCACCGTTTGCCGGCAAAGACGGCAAGTTTGTGACCACGCGCAATATCAAGGAGCGTCTGGAGCGCGAGTTGCTGCACAACGTGGCGCTGCGTGTGCGTGAAGGTGACGGCCCGGATAAATTTGTGGTGTCCGGCCGTGGCGAATTGCATCTGTCGGTGCTGATTGAAAGCATGCGCCGCGAAGGTTTCGAGCTCGGCGTATCACGCCCGGAAGTGGTCACCAAAATGGTCGACGGCGAATTGCACGAACCGTTTGAAGTGGCGGTGATCGACATCGAGGAACAGCATCAAGGCCCGGTGATGGAAGAGATGGGACGCCGCAAAGCTGAACTGAAAAATATGGAAATTGATGGCAAGGGTCGCGTGCGACTGGAATACCTTTCTCCATCACGCGGTTTGATCGGTTTCCGTAACAGCTTTCTCACCATGACATCCGGTTCCGGCATCATGACCAGCGTGTTTGATCATTACGGCCCGGCAAAACCCGGCGCAATGGCGGGTCGCACGAATGGCGTGCTGGTTTCCA
>DATIDQ010000053.1:0-5234 GCA_035456205.1 Pseudomonadales bacterium | reverse complement strand
GCCCTTTTTATATATATTTTTGTTAATGCTGGTGGCGCGCTGGTGGCCTATTTTTCGATGGGCAAAATATAGTTTGCGCATCGTTCTGGTGGGGCTTGTATGTTTTACCCTGCTTTTCTCCCGTTACGTACACTTACGTGATTCACATATATCACCATTCATGGCGAATGTGCAGCGGGCTGTATTTGGCGCACAGGATTACTGGCCGGAGTTGTGGCGTTTGGTTAAAAATCCTGATGACTTCAATGAGAGCCCTGCTGGATTAGGGGTTTTTAATATCCGTTATAACCTGATTGCTTCGGTTGGTGATTTTGTTCATCTGAATTATCGGGACGACGCAGTGGTGGTGTACGACCAGATTGGTCAAGCCCCATGGTATGCAGGCAGAAATACGGTGTTTATTGATAATCTTGGCTTGGGTTATCGTGAAATTGGTCTCGCCCGTTTTCATCAATCGGCAGAAAGCTCTGTGCTTTATCGGAGCTATGAACAATTGATGGATGTTCTGGTGCAGATATTCTGGCCGGAAGAGAAACGCGTGTATCCTGATGATCAAATCATTGCGCGGTTATTGGCAAAAAATCCCGATGTGATTATTGCGCGCAAAGCGTATGTTGGCAAAGAGCGCGACAATATCCTGACTCAAATGTTGAGAAGCGAGGATATACAGACCCGGTATCGTGCGCGTTATTTGTTGAACAATCGTGAAATTATCTTCGAACGTCTTGAACAGCCAGAAGATTTCCGTTTATTGCCTGCGCAGCAGTTTTTAGTACCACCTGGCGCAAAAGTCCAGAAAATCACCTTGTTTAGTTGGTGTGAACGTTCGCCCTGTATTGAAACTGCTCAGTCTGGCAAGTAAGCGCAATTAAAGAATGCATGTAAGGCTTTATACAGGTGATTAATATCTTGCTCGCCTGCCAGTTCACGGATGGAATGCATGGCAAATGTAGCTGCCCCGATATCGATGGTTTTGATGCTGGTTCCTGCTGCTGTTAACGGGCCAATTGTGCTGCCGCAGCCCATGTCTGCGCGTGCAACAAACATTTGTACCGGTATCTTGTGTTGTTCGCAGAGATCGCGGAAAAAAGCTTGCGTAGTCGTATTGCTAGCGTAACGCTGATTGGCGTTTATTTTTATGACAGGGCCACCATTGAGGTGCGGGGAATGTTTCTCGTCATGTTTTTCCGGGTAATTGGGGTGGATGCCGTGTGCATTGTCAGCCGATACCAATAGAGAGCGATGCAATGTGCGCGCCAGCGTTTCGCCATTGCCCAGCCAGCGCTGTAACACGCTATTCAAAAACTGCCCTTGTGCGCCACATGCTGAAACACTGCCCACTTCTTCGTGATCCGTGCAGACGAGTAAGGTCGGTTGCAGATGATCGCTGTTGATGAGTGCGCGCAAACCCACGAAACAACTCAACAAATTATCCAGCCTTGCGCCGGCAATATATTCCTGTTTTAAACCGATTACTGCGGCGGGCTGTGTGTCGCATGCGCAAATCTCAAAATCGAGAATGGTTTCAGCGTCGCATGCTGGATGCTCATGTAGCAATTGCGTTAATAATGTCTGGCGGAAATCATTTTTTTCGTTGGGTTGCAGATTGTGCAATAACAGTGGCAGTTCTTTTTGTGCATTGAGTGCGCGGCCATTGTTGGCTTCGCGATCCAGATGTATAGCCAGGCTCGGTACAATAGCGATCGCGCGCTGGAAATTAATTAATTGGTTAGCTAACTCACCATTGGTTTTGCGGAAGCTGACTCTGCCAGCCAGAGTCAAATCTCGATCAAACCACGGATGTAGCAGCGCACCACCGTAAACTTCTACACCGAGTTGCGCGTAGTGTGAGCGCTGTAAATCCGGTTGTGGTTTGAGCTTCAGGCAGGGGCTATCGGTGTGTGCGCCCACCAATCGTATGCCGCTTTCTGCCGGGTTTTGTTGTGATGTGCAGAACGCAATAATGGATGAGTCATTGCGTGTTACCAAATAACGGTGATCTGGTTTGATATTCCAGCTATTGCCTTCATCCAGTTCAATAAAGCCCGCTTCGACCAGTATATTTTTCATGCCGGCTACTGCATGAAAAGGTGTGGGTGCTGCGTTAAGAAACGTTATGAGATCACGGGACAGAATATCAGTCATGGCACAGTTCAGGTGGTGGGCTGAACTGTCATTCTATAACGGATAAGTGATGAGAGTGACGAGAGAGATTTATAGTGGATAGTGTGCAGGGTATGGCGCATCAGCAACGCCACTGTCCACCGCTGCCCGTGCAACGGCAGCCGAAACCCGTGACAGCAGACGCGGATCAGTGGGTTTAGGAATGATGTAGTTTCGTCCGAAGCTCAGGGGTTCGCCGCCATAAGCCGCGACAACCTCTTGTGGAACGGTTTCTTTAGCAATGGCGCGCAGTGCTTCCATGGCAGCCATTTTCATTTCACTGTTGATCACGCGAGCACGCACATCGAGTGCGCCACGAAAGATAAACGGGAAGCCGAGCACATTGTTAACCTGATTGGGATAGTCCGAACGGCCGGTGGCAATAATCATGTCATCGCGTGTCGCTAATGCCAGTTCAGGACGAATTTCCGGATCGGGGTTAGAGCCAGCGAATACAATCGGGTTGGGCGCCATTTTCAGCAATTGCTCTGCGCTTAACAGATCAGGGCCAGATAAACCTACAAAAACGTCGGCGCCTTCTATGGCGTCATCTAGCGTGCGTAAGTGCGTCTCGACGGCAAAGCATGCTTTGTAAGGGCCGAGGTCGGTGCGGCCAGTATGAATAACCCCTTTGCTGTCCAGCATCAGGATATTCTGGCGCGGTGCACCGGCAGCGATCAGTAGATCACAGCTGGCAATCGCTGCGGCACCTGCTCCCAAGAATACCATTTTTGCCGTTGCTAGTGGCTTGCCTTGTATTTCCAGTGCGTTAAGCAGGCCGGCGAGGCCTACAATAGCTGTGCCGTGCTGGTCATCATGAAATACCGGTACCTGACAGCGCTCGATCAGTATTTTTTCAATTTCAAAGCATTCCGGTGCCTTGATGTCTTCAAGATTGATACCGCCAAATGAATTGGCAATCAGGGCTACGGCATCTATGAAGCGCGCGCTGTCTTCGGTATCGACTTCGATGTCGATCGCGTCAATATTGGCAAAGCGTTTGAACAGTAGAGCCTTGCCTTCCATAACCGGTTTGCTGGCCATAGCGCCAAGGTTGCCGAGGCCGAGAATCGCAGTGCCGTTAGAAATAACGGCGACCTGATTGCCCTTGGAAGTGTAGCGATAGGCTAGTTCCGGATCCCGGGCAATTTCACGCACGGGTTCTGCAACGCCGGGGCTATAAGCCAGGGAGAGATCGCGTTGATCTTCTGCGGGTTTGGTGATGGTTACTGCCAGTTTGCCGGGAGTCGGCAGGGCGTGGTAATCCAGCGCGGCCTGTCTGAAATCATCATCACACGGCGTTTTTACATCAAGCATGCCGCTAGTAGTCCTGATCGTCTGCAAGAGAGTAGCGACTGCTTTTCAGGGCTGTCGCCGTACGATATTACTCAACTTATTGATAAATTTACTTATTTCAGGCTGCGAGAGCCGAAACGTTGTTTGAAGCGGTCAATGCGTCCACCAGTCTCAGCCACTTTCTGGCGGCCAGTGTAGAAGGGGTGGCATGCTGAGCAGACATCCAGATTGATATCGCGGCACAGTGTTGAGCGCGTGACAACGACATTGCCGCAGCTGCATTTGGCGTTGACTTCTGTGTACTTGGGGTGGATATCAGCTTTCATGTTTAAACCCTCTGAGTTGGTGTACCGCCACTGGAGCGTTTGTCCGGCACGGTAACGGGCAAAATGGGATGCGCATCCTACCAGAGTCATTGCCTTAAGGAAATATGGCCTCCTGTCTCGTAACTTTCTGCGGTGCAAACCGTATTTTGCCAATAACCTAGTAAAATAGTTGGTTTTATGATTGACAAAAACACTTGGTTATTAGATGATGAAAGCCTGTTCAACGACTATGGGCTATCAACCATGCGTCTTACAACGAAAGGCCGCTATGCGGTAACAGCTATGCTCGATCTTGCTCTTCGTGCGGATAAGGGGCCTGTCAGCCTTGCCGAGATATCAGGCAGGCAGGGTATTTCGTTATCCTATCTGGAGCAGTTGTTTGCCAAGTTGCGTAGCAACGATTTAGTCAGTAGTGTGCGCGGCCCTGGCGGTGGTTACCGTCTCAGCCGTGAAGCTGCCCTGATTTCAGTGGCACAGATTATCGATGCAGTGAACGAGTCGATTGATGCAACGAGTTGCGGTGGAGAAGGTGATTGCCAGCAGGGCGAGAAATGTTTGACGCATGACCTTTGGTGCCTGTTGAGCGACAGAATTCATGATTTTCTTGAATCCATCAATCTTGCCAGCCTGGTGAATACCCAGAGCGTGCAGGAGGTATCCGCCCGCCAGCAGCGTTGTGCTGCTGATGAAGTGAGACCGGTAACCGTTATAGGCTCACGCGCGGCACTATGATGAGATTTGTGATAGCGAATTTGTTGCAGATATCTGGAGTACGGCTGTAATGAAACTTCCCATTTACCTTGATTACTCAGCGACTACGCCGGTTGATCCACGTGTAGCGCAGAAAATGATGGAATGCCTCACTATTGAAGGCAACTTTGGCAATCCCGCGTCGCGCTCACATTTGTTTGGTTGGAAAGCAGAAGAAGCCGCCGAAAATGCGCGGGGTCATGTCGCGCACCTGATAGGTGCTGATCCGCGTGAAATCGTGTGGACATCGGGTGCTACCGAATCAAACAATCTGGCCATCAAGGGTGTTGCGCATTTCAACATCAAAAAAGGCAAACACATTGTCACGTCCAAAATTGAACACAAGGCAGTGCTTGATACCTGTCGTCAACTGGAGCGTGAGGGTTTCGAGGTCACGTATCTTGATCCAACACCGGAAGGTATTATCGAGCCGCAGCAAGTAGCCGATGCGCTGCGTGATGACACAACCATTGTGTCGATCATGCACGTTAATAATGAAATTGGAACCATCAATGATATCGCTGCCATTGGGGCTATTTGCCGTGCCAAGGGCGTTACTTATCATGTTGATGCTGCGCAAAGTACTGGCAAGGTTGCACTGAATATGGCGGAATTGCCCGTTGATTTGTTGTCGATGTCGGCGCACAAAACTTACGGACCGAAAGGCATTGGTGCACTGTATGTTGGCCGTAAGCCGCG
>DATIDQ010000052.1:0-8172 GCA_035456205.1 Pseudomonadales bacterium | reverse complement strand
GTGGATTTTGGTTCCGGTAAAGGTTATCTCACGTTTGCCCTGCATGATTATTTACGCCATACACTGCATAACAAGGCGGAGGTGACTGGTGTCGAGCTGCGCGAAGAGTTGGTAGCCTTATGCAATACGGCGGCGGCAAAGCTGGATTACGAAGGTCTGTCTTTTGTCTGTGGCGATGTCAAAACCCACGCGCCGGATAATATTGATGTGATGATTGCCTTGCATGCTTGTGATACTGCAACAGATTATGCGATTCACTACGGCATCCGTGCCAATGCGTCGATCATCCTGTGCTCACCTTGTTGCCATAAACAGTTGCGCCCGCAACTGCAAAGCCCGGCGTTGTTGCAGCCGATGTTGCAGTTTGGTGTACATATGGGGCAAGAGGCAGAAATGATCACCGATAGTTTGCGGGCATTGCTGTTAGAAGCAAATGGTTACGATACCAAGGTATTCGAGTTTGTTTCGCTGGAGCATACCAATAAAAACAAGATGATTCTGGCGGTGAAAAAATCCATCCAGACCAGCCCCGATTTAATATTGAAACAGATTGCGGATATCAAACAGTTTTATGGTATTACCGAACACTGTCTGGAAACCCTGCTGAATTAAAATAACCGTATTTAGAAAGCCGTGTTTAGAAAATCATAGGAATCTGGTTTTCAGCACTCACGCTGGCAGCAAAAAACCAGCACTCAATTGCATAGCGCCGACCAGTGATATGCGGTGCCCATGCCGTGCGGTGTAAATTCATATGATCAAAAAATAATGCATCACCGGCTTTGAAGGCAGGGCGCACCCATGGCGTGTCTGTAAAATTTTTCTCAACGTATTGCGGGCCAACAGTCCAGTCAAAGCGCGCACCGTCTGTTCCGGTTTGTACGATGTGATCAAAATGTTTTGGCACGATATCGATGCCGGGATTGGCAGAATCGCCGCCGCAATCCGATAACGCAATCCACAGATTCATGCTGCGCACATCCTTGCCCATGAATGCGCCATCCTGATGCCAGTCCGCTTCGCCGGCAATCGGGTCCACACGGCGCAATACCCATTTTTTTACTGATACACACGGCGCTTCACCGAAATAATCTGCCAGAACATTTTTCAGTTGCAGTTCGCGGTACAACTCCATCACATCGAACAGGCCGCGCGGTGAATCTGCTGCCCACACGCCACCGGTGTCGGCAATAAATTTTCTGCCTACGCCGAGTTTGTAATTGGCGTTCAGGAATTCAGAGGGGCAGTAATAAGGATCATCTTTTGCAATAATTTCACCGGCCACACGCTGGTTACGTTTGTTCACTGTTTGCTCAATATCGTTGCGCAGTTGTTCCACTTTTTCTGCAGGCACCAGATTGCGTACCAGCAGCGCGCCGTGTTCCAGAACGCCAGCTGCCAACAGATTGGCGTTGAGCTGTTCGCGTGTGATCTCGGGAATGCCACCGGTTTTGGTTTTATCTGCGTCAGTAAACGGGTCGTTACAGGTGGGAGGCCACGGCGTGTTATTAACAGGCCATACGGTGTTGTTGAAAGCCTGCACCCGCAGGTCGATCAGCTGCCTTTCAATGGCAGGATCTGGCTCTGCACGGTTGCGTGCCGAGAGCTGTTCGATTGCGTCGATGATTTTATTGGGGTCAGCTGGATTCATAGCGAAAGCATACCGCATCCTTCGATAGTTGGCAGAGGCGGGCAGTTGCTTGTTACAGGGGTGGGGCAATGTTATGGTTGATTTACAAAGAAAAACCAATAAGGACGCCCCCGTCATGCAGTTTGTTGCTCCTGTGTCCATTCCCGCTTTTCGTCGTTTACTGGCTTGTTGTTTATTGCTGCTGGGTTGTGCTTTGCCACCCGCTGCATGGGCAATGACTGGTAGTGGCGATAGTACAAACAGTGGGAGTGATAACTGTCCGATGCTTGATAATCCTGACCAGAAGGATACCGATGCAGATGGTATTGGTGATGCCTGCGATTCAGATGATGACAATGATCTGGTGTCTGATGAGTTGGATAATTGCCCGTTAGTAGCAAATCCTAATCAGCTGAATACTGGTGGCGGCAACCGTGGCAATGCTTGCGATGACATTGCTGACGATGGCGGTATGGATCAAGGATTTGTTTCCACAATTGGTGGTGCCAAATCTATTGCATTGCAAAGTGATGGAAAAATTGTCGCTGCAAGAGGAGCAAACACCTCGGAAGTGGCGCGTTTGAATGTGAATGGTTCTCTGGATGCTAATTTTGGACCAGCTTGCGGGATTGGAATATGCAGCTTGGATTTTGTGACGGTTGCACCAGACGATTACATGCTGTCAG
This sequence comes from Pseudomonadales bacterium, assembly GCA_035456205.1. Lineage (GTDB taxonomy): Bacteria > Pseudomonadota > Gammaproteobacteria > Pseudomonadales > UBA7239 > UBA7239. Next base: position 5,856 of record DATIDQ010000052.1, on the reverse strand, counting down.
CGGGAACGTATAAAAATTTTAATGGATCGGGCTTTCCAGGTTTTGCAAAGCACGATGCGTTGGGATCATCTTCGCAAGACCTTGCCCACAACGATGTATCTTTTGTATTAACCGCCAGCGTATTGAACGATGGAAAAATCATTGTTGCAGGATCTTCATGGGTACATCCATATTATCCATTCAACGTATATTGGCAGACGTCACCTGTGCCTGGTATTACGAGATTGCTTGCTGATGGCAGTGTTGATAGTGGATTCAATCCAGGCGGCGGTGTAGATGGTTATATTTCGACATTGGCAGTGCAGTCAGATGGTGAATATGTCATCGGTGGTAATTTCACAACGTACAACGGCACAGCCAGAAACGGGATTGCGAGGATCGATTCCAGTGGTGCGCTGGATACTTCGTTTGATCCCGGTGCAGGTGTGAATGGTGATGTGCGTGCAATAGCTGTCCAGCCAGATGGAAAAATTATTATCGCTGGAAATTTTAGCGCCGTGGGTGGTTTTACTATCAGTGGAATTGCGCGTTTAAACAGCAATGGCACTCGTGATGAGCAGTTCAATCTTGATGCGGGTGTCAGTGGCCCGGTCAGCGCTTTTCTGCTGCAGCCAGATGGGAGAATTCTGGTAGGTGCTTCGAATGGTTTCGTCAGATTGCTTGCGGATGGCTCACTTGATGCGAGTTTTGTATCAGGGATTGTTGGCCAGGTAAATTCGATAGTCATGCAACCTGATGGGAAAGTTGTGGTTGCGGGAGATGGCTATATAGTTCGTCTGTTTACTGGTTTGTCGAGTAATACTGAGCTGTCGCATAAAAAAGGTACTACAAAAAACGAACAGCTCGGCAGCAGCGTGGCGATGGCTGATATGAACAACGACGGCGTAGCAGATGTGTTGGTGGGCTCGCCGTTAGCTGATGTTTCTATTAACGGCAAGGTGCTGAAAAAGGCTGGCAAGATCCAGATCCTTTCTGGAAAAAATAATGCTGTTATCCGTACCATTGCTGGCTACGCTGCAAACCAGCAACTAGGCGCAGCCATTGCGGTAGTGCCAGACCAAAATAACGACGGTGTGCCGGATATTGCAGTGGGTGACCCGTTAGCCGATGTTACTAGATTGATGCTCAACGGTTTCCGCACGCTGAAAGATGCCGGTCGCGTACTGTTGTATTCCGGTAGCAATGGCAACATGTTGCGCATTTTGGCAGAAGGTGAGCATGCTGGTGATCACTTCGGTGCCGCTGTTGCAGCTGGTGATGTGAATAGCGATAACAAAGTGGATTTGGTTGTTGGTGCACCGATGAGTGATGCAGCAGCAAAAGATGCAGGCCAGATAACAGTGTTTAACGGCATCAGCAACAGGCTCTTATATGTGCGCAACGCAACACAAGCTGGCGAACACTTTGGTGCCTCGCTTGCAGCGGCTAATGGCCATTTGTTTGTTGGTTCGCCGCAATGTGATGCAGCGATAATAAAAGACACAGGCCGCGTTTCCGTCTTTAACAGTAATGACGGTAGCAGTGCAGTATTGCTCACAGTAGATGGTGCTGCAAAAGGTGACGGTTTTGGTGCAGCTGTTGCCGCTAACAATGACGATTGGGCAGCAGGCATCCCGTTGGCAGATGGCGCAGGTAAAGATACAGGCCGTGTGCAGTTTTTCTCTGGCCTCAATGCAATTCCCGTCAATACTTTGAATGGCGCTACAGCGGGTGATAGCTTCGGCAGTGCACTCAACATGCAAGGCGATGTGAATAAAGATGGCATAAATGATATTGCGATTGGTGCTACAAAATTTGATGTGGATACAACAGTCAACAGCAAAGCAGGATTGTTGAAAGACGCAGGTACGGTGCAGGTGCTGTCTGGGGCGGCACTGCCGTGAATGTCTACGCTATCTTAAATGTGCGTGCAGAATGGACGAATCTGTCGGTTGATGTGCAGTGAACCAGGAGGATCGGTTACAGAATCTCCAGCAAGCGATCCAGTTCACTGAGTTCATCGGTAGCGGAGCACAGAAATACTTCTTCGCAACCGGTGGCTGCCATCTCGGCCAAAGTATCCTTTATCGCAAACTTGTCGAAATTTTTCATGCTGTTGGCAACGGGGCGTGCAATATTTTCGCCAAGAATTTTCAGGTAATCGTAAACGTAATCTTTCATTTTTTCTTCGGCGTTATCAGCGAGGCAATACCAGAAGCCGCCCACTTTCTGTGGCGCGGTTGTGCGGCCTGCGGCCTGCCAGGCTTTTTCTGCCATACCAAAAAAGCCTGCAGTTTCTGATGCGGAGCCACCCATTGAAAATGAATACACGCCATCAGCCCAGTGTGCAGCGCGCGCCATGGCTTTGGGGCCCATCACACCGGCGAGAATGGGTGGGCCGCCAGCTTGCACGGGTGTCGGGCCAACGGGATCCGCGCCAGCAAAGGGTGCATTGCCAGCCCAGATATTTTTCATGATGGCGATTTGTTCATCCTGTCGTTCGTGGCGTTTTGCAAATTCTGCGCCGACGGCTTTGTAATCCACTTCACGTCCACCCACACCGACAGTTACCGTCACGCGGCCATTCGATAACAGATCCAGTGTGGCGATTTCTTTTGCTGCCCACACGGCAGAATGCATGGGTAGCACATACAGCGACGGCACAATGCGTACACGCTCGGTCACGGCTGCAGCAAATGCGAGTGTGTTACGCATTTCCAGTGTGTAACCGGTAATGCGTTCGCCGCATGACAAACTGTGGAACGGACCTTGTTCGATTCGCGCACACCAGTCCAGTATTGTCTGGCGGGTGATGGTGTTCTTCATGTAGGGCAGACAGATGCTGATTTTCATTATTGGTTACCGTTTTAAAATTATTCGCCCAATGTATCCAAATAGCGCTTGCCACCCAAGTGGTTCATGTTAAGTAATATCCACCGTTGTCTGCCGCGTATATAGCCACTGGGTTTGTTAGCCTGAAAAATATGCGGATTGGGTAACACGGCAGCGAGCAATGCGGCTTCGCTGGCTGTGAGACGCGCAGCGGGTTTCTTAAAATAATATTGTGAAGCGGCTTCCACACCAAAAATGCCGTCACCCAATTCCACGATGTTGAGATAGACCTCAAGAATCCGTTCTTTTGACCATAATGTTTCAATCAATACGGTGAAGTAAGTCTCCATACCTTTGCGAAACCAGTTGCGTCCACTCCACAAAAAAAGATTTTTCGCCGTTTGCTGTGAGATGGTGGAAGCGCCACGGGTTTTTGTATGGTGCTGATTATAGATAACGGCTTTTTCAATAGCCTCCCAATCAAAACCGGCATGATCCGCAAACAACTGGTCTTCGGCTGCGACAACCGCCACACTCATAACTGGCGCGATATTTTCCATCGGCACCCACTGGTAACGGCGTTGGTATTCGCCATCAATAAAAAAGGATTCCATGCGCCGCTCCATCATCAATCCTGATGTGAGTGGTGGTGCAAAACGCAGCAACAGGACCAGTCCGATACTGGCCAACAGGAAAGCGAGAACACAACGGAAGGTGATACGTACAATACGTTTTGCAGAGGGAGGCATTATTTACCGATAACTCGCAAGTTGGACGGCGAGAAATAACCGTCTGGCCAGCCTGCATTCATGACATGCGGCGGGCCCTTCATTTCATTGATCAGGTTATCTGCCTGATAAGCTTTCTGGCGTAAGTCGTGATAAATCTCTACACGCGGCCCCATGCCCGGCATGTCATAAAGATTGATAAAACTGCGCATATTGGTGCGGAACAATTTTTCCTGACGATCATAATTATCGGCCAGTAATCCTGCCCAACTGTCTTCATCCATAAACAGACGGCGTTTGCCGTAGATATGTCTTTCGCCCGGTTTGAGTACACCGACGACCACCCAGCAGCGGTGCAATTCATAGCGCATGGCATCGGGGTTAAGGTGATTGGGTGTGAGCAATTTCGCGTAGGTCATCGCTGGATCGTCCAACGCATTGTTATTGTAAGGAACATAGACTTCGCGCTGTTCTTCCATTTTCCATGTGAAGCGATCTGTAGCGCCGATAAACATCAACGCATCATCCACTGTGCGCAGGCCTCCTGGGCCATCGGGAAAATCGTAAGCGATTGTTGGTGCGCGTCTTACACGGCGTGTTCCCGGCATGTACTGCCAGGCGTTGCGCGGTGATTGTGATAAATCGGCAAACTCATGTACGAGTACAACTTTACCTGCTTCACGTGCAGGTGCAGTGAAGAGCAACATGACTTGTGCGGTGTTGCCCGAAAATTTATCGCGCGGCACTTTTTCGTCAAATAATTCAAAGTAACGGTCTTCACGACGCGCCCACAACTGTGTTTCTCCACTGGAATACACCGTGGCGATATTGATGTCGCCTGTTGTGGCTGGCAGCATGGGGGCAAACTGGCTGTTCCAGATCAGTTCCGGGCCATTGGCAGGAAACGGAAAAGGCGTGGCACCGAATACGCCTGTCACACCGTTGCCGTCTGTTACCAGTTTGGCGAACCTTGCATTGAGTTTGACATTTTTGTGGATGAAATCGCTGTAGCGTGTATCGCGTTTGCTTGGGTAAACCGGCATACGAAACGTGGCGGGATAGGTTTCAAACAACGCCACCTGGCCTTCGGTCAAATGTGCGAGATGTTCACGATAATTTTGCGCAGTAATGGTAAACAGCGGTTTTTCATTGGCATAGGCAGATGGATAAAATGTACCTGTACCCTGGTAATTAACTGAAACCGGTGCGCCGAGAATAGTGCCGGTGTATGGCGGAATCGTGCCATCGGCGTTGCCTTTCGGGTTGGCGCCCATCGGGGTGAGTTCACGTCCCAGTTTTTCAATTTGCTGCTGTCTGTTTTCATCGGCGTGCACGATGAATAACTGCAGTGTTGATAACGTTGTTAACAACAATGTTATCAAGAACGCCGAAATTTTTTTACCTATATGTGCGCTAGGGATATCCATAATCACTCTACCGTCAGGTGTTTTTAGCGTTATACGGCCTCAGTATGAACCTGTCAGGGGGCGCTTAACAACTGCAATTCGTATTCGGTATTGGGGTCATTGCTGACGACCGATAACCCGCGCAATGCCATCTGGCGCGAGCGCGCCTTGTCACCGCGACTCTGATAAATACGTGACAACTCGAGATAGCTTTGTGCCTCATGCGGCGCGAGCGTTTGCGCACGTTCTGCCAGCGTTTGTGCACGGGCAAAATCTCCTCCTGCACGCGCCTGGGCTGCTTGTTGCAACAAGCCCGCTACGGCAGGATTGCTGGCGTCTTGTAACGGTGCATCCGGACGGGTTGGCGTGGATGACATGACCGGTTGTGGCCGTTGGCCATGAGAGCCGAGATCATGAATCGGGGCAGGTGTTGCATCTTCCGATGAGTAGATCTGGCTGGATTGGTTGCTTGTGGCACAACCAGTCAGCAACACAATGCCTGCCAGTAACGTCATTTTTATTATCGTTTTTTTCATTTCAGTTTCCAGAGACACTATTAATTTTCAAAGACATTGTTGATCCAGTTTAACGGGCTACGGCCACCGCAGGCTACATAAGTGGGTTGCGGACCGCGTCGGTCAATGGGCATGCGCCTGGCACCGCTGCAGCCTTCTTCGGTACGGTTGCCGGTAGCCCGATCAATCCATTGCCACTCGATATTACTGTGTGACGGTTCTGCCAGTGACTGGTTGGGTAGTGCGGCCATCAGCGATGTCCAGATAGTCAGGGCACCGGTTGCACCGGTCAATGGCATCTTGCTGTTGTCATCGCGCCCCAGCCAGACCACGGTGTTGTAGTTGGAGGAGAAGCCGGCAAACCAGCTGTCGCGCTGGTCATCCGTGGTGCCGGTC